>NZ_AJWE01000017.1:0-28686 GCF_000281145.1 Rhizobium sp. CF142
CAGCGGCGGGGAGCCGCTCTTCGAAAACTACCTGCGCCAGCGCGGCAAGGCGCTGTACACGGCGGATTCGAAGATTGTTTTCGGTGCTGAGGACGCTTCGGAATGGTTCGACATGTGGGCCAAATTCCGTGAAGCCGGTGCCTGCGTAACGCCCGACATTCAGGCGCTCTACAAGGATACGATCGATACCAGCCCGCTCACCGTCGGCAAGGCTGCCTGCGATTACGCCCACTCCAACCAGTTCGTTGGTTATCAGGCGATGGTCAAAGACAAGCTGATGCTCAGCAACTACATGAGAATCAAGCCGGACTCGAAGGGCGGCCACTACCGCAAGCCTTCGATGTTCTTCTCGGTCTCCGCCCAGTCGAAGGTAATCGATCAGGCTGTCGATTACGTCAACTTCTTCGTCAAGAATCCCGATGCTGCCAAGATCCTCGACGTTGAGCGCGGCATTCCGGAATCGAAGGCGATGCGTGAGGTCGTTGCCGGCACGCTCGACGAAACCGGCAAGGTCCCGCTCGAATATGTCAGCGGCCTTGGTGATCTCGCCGGCCCGCTTCCGCCCCCGCCGCCGACCGGCGCCGGCGAAGGCCAGGTCGTGTTGCGCACCATCTCGGAGCAGGTCGCTTTCGGCCAGGTCAAGCCTGCCGATGCCGGCAAGCAGCTCGTGGATGAAATCACGCGAATTCTCGCGCGGGGTTGATCTTATATGACAAATGCGATGCGCACGTCCGCAGGGACGGTAACAGTGGAAAGATATCAGGGAGTAAAGGCTGACGGACGCTTCCGGCGCCTTTGGAATGCCAATGCTCCCGGCTATCTCTTTCTGCTTCCCTGGCTGGTAGGCTTCTTTGGCCTGACACTCGGCCCGGCCCTGATTTCGCTCTACCTCTCCTTCACCGACTTCGACATGTTGAGGGCACCGGGTTGGGTAGGGGCCGCAAATTACGTGCGCATCGCGACGGCCGATCCGAAATTCGCATCGGCCATGTCCGTCACGCTGACCTATGTCGTGCTGTCGGTTCCGTTCAAGCTGACCTTCGCCCTGCTCGTCGCTCTGGCATTGAACAGGGGTCTACGCGGCCTGCCGATCTACCGTGCGATTTTCTACCTTCCGTCGCTTCTCGGCGGCAGCGTGGCGATCGCCGTGCTGTGGCGCCAGCTCTTCGCCAGCGATGGCCTCGTCAATGCCGCGCTCGCGCAATTCGGTATCGTCGGCCCGAGCTGGATCTCGCATCCGAGTTATTCGATCTATACGCTCGTGGCTCTCTCCGTCTGGCAGTTCGGCTCGCCGATGATCATTTTCCTGGCCGGTCTGCGTCAGATCCCGCAGGATATGTATGAAGCTGCAAGCCTGGATGGCGCCTCGAAATTCCGACAGTTCTACAAGATCACGCTGCCGCTGCTGACGCCGGTGATCTTCTTCAACGCAGTCGTGCAGACGATCGATGCCTTCAAGGCCTTTACGCCGGCTTTCATCATCTCCGGTGGCACGGGCGGCCCGATCAATTCGACGCTCTTCTACACGCTCTATCTTTATCAGGAGGCCTTCGGCAACTTCCGCATGGGCTACGCCTCGGCGCTCGCCTGGATCCTCGTGGTGATCATCGCGATTTTCACCGCCTTCTCCTTCCTGACCTCGCGCTACTGGGTGCACTACGATGACTGAGATGACCGCTTCCGTCACCGCGGCCAGGCCGCCATCGGACATCACCAAACGCAGCCTGCCGGCAACGCTCGTTATCCACGCGCTGCTGATCGCCGCCTCGCTTCTGATGCTCTATCCACTGCTGTGGATGGTGTCGGCATCGGTCAGGCCGGAAAACGAAATCTTCTCGTCGACCTCGCTCATTCCGTCGTCGGTCGATTTCTCTTCCTATGTGCGCGGCTGGACCGGCCTCGATATCACCTTCGGCCGCTTCTTCTGGAATTCGCTCGTCATCTCGCTGCTGGTTGTCGCCGGCAATGTCATCGCCTGTTCGCTGACGGCCTTCGCCTTCGCGCGGCTGCGTTTTGCCGGCCGGAACTTCTGGTTCGCGATCATGCTCGGCACGCTGATGATCCCCTATCACGTGACGCTCATCCCGCAATATGTGCTCTTCCTCGATCTCGGCTGGGTCAACACCATCCTGCCGCTGGTCGTGCCGAAGTTCCTGGCCAGCGACGCCTTCTTCATCTTCCTCATGGTGCAGTTCTTCCGTGGTATTCCGCGTGAGCTCGATGAAGCGGCGATGATGGATGGCTGCAGCGCCTGGCGCATCTATTGGAAGATCATGCTGCCGCTGTCGCTGCCGGTTCTGGCGACGGCTGCGATCTTCTCATTCATCTGGACTTGGGACGATTTCTTCGGTCCGCTGATCTACCTCAACGACATGAACACCTACACGATCCAGCTCGGCCTGCGCACTTTCGTGGACTCCACCAGCGCATCGGACTGGGGCGGACTGTTCGCCATGTCGACGCTCACGCTCGTGCCCGTGTTCTTCTTCTTCCTGTTCTTCCAGCGCCTGCTGATCGAAGGCATCGCCACGACCGGCATGAAGCGTTGATGGATCGGGCAGGAAAGCCAGACAGGAAGAATGACATGAGCATCAAGACAGTCGCGATCATCGGCTGCGGTATCGGCCGCTCTCACATCGTCGAAGGTTATCTACCGCATCCGGACAAGTTCAAGGTCGCAGCGATCTGTGACCTGAACGAGGAGCGCTTGAAGACGGTCGGCGACGAATTCGGAATTGAGTGCCGCACGACCTCCTTCGATGAGCTGCTTGCCGATGACAGCATCGATATCATCGATATTTGCACGCCGCCGGGCATCCATAAGGAGCAGGTCATAGCCGCTCTGGCCGCCGGCAAGCATGTGGTCTGTGAAAAGCCGCTCACCGGCTCGCTCGCCGCTGCCGACGAAATCATCGCGGCCGAAAAGACTGCCAAGGGCACGCTGATGCCGATCTTCCAGTATCGTTATGGCGATGGCGTCGAGAAGGCCAAGAGCATCATCGATGCCGGTCTCGCCGGCAAGTTCTACATGGGCTCGGTCGAGACCTTCTGGCGCCGCAAGCCGGAATATTATGCCGTGCCCTGGCGCGGTAAATGGGCAACTGAACTCGGTGGCGTCCTCGTCACCCATGCGCTCCATCTGCACGACATGCTTTTTTATCTCGCCGGCCCGGCAACCCGCGTCTTCGGCCGCGTGGCAACCCGTGTCAACGAGATCGAGGTGGAAGATTGCGCTTCCGTCAGCCTGCAGATGCAGAACGGCGCCTTCGTTTCACTTTCCTGCACGCTCGGCTCGCAGAACGAAATCAGCCGGCTCAGGCTTCATTTCGAAAACATCACCTTCGAAAGCAACCATGAGGCCTATGCGCCCGGCCAGGATCCCTGGCAGATCATCGCTGCCGACGATGAAGTACAGGCGAAGATCGATGCCGTCATCGCCGACTGGCAGCCCGTGCCGCTGCGTTTCAACACGCAGATGCTGCGCTTCCACGATTACCTGATGGGCAAGCGCTCGCTTCCGGTGACGAGCGCCGATGCAAGGCGCGCGTTGGAATTGGTCACTGCTATCTATCAATCTTCCGATAGCGGCGCCGATGTCGCTCTGCCGATCGGTCCTGACAGCCCGAAATACGCCGACTGGCGTGCAAGAACCAAATAAGAGGGGATTTCGGAACATGGCAACGAGTGTCGTTCTTCAGAAGGTCGAGAAGCGGTATGGCCAGCTCGACGTCATCCACGGCATCGACCTGACGATCGATCCCGGCGAATTCGCCGTCTTCGTCGGGCCTTCCGGCTGCGGCAAGTCCACGCTACTGCGTATGATCGCCGGCCTCGAGGAAATCTCCGGGGGCGCGCTGCTGCTCGACAATGAGCGCATGAACGAAGTGACGCCCGCCAAGCGCGGCATTGCCATGGTCTTCCAGTCCTATGCGCTCTATCCGCATATGTCTGTTTACAAGAACCTTGCCTTCGGCCTCGAAACCGCCGGCTACAAGAAGGCCGAGATCGAGCCGAAGGTGCGCCGTGCCGCGCAGATCCTGCAGATCGAGAAGCTGCTCGAACGCAAGCCGAAGGCATTGTCAGGCGGCCAGCGCCAGCGCGTCGCGATCGGCCGCGCCATTGTGCGCGAGCCGCGCATCTTCCTGTTCGATGAGCCGCTGTCCAACCTCGATGCTGAACTGCGCGTGCAGATGCGCGTGGAGATTTCCCGCCTGCACCGCAGCCTTGGCAATACGATGATCTACGTCACCCACGACCAGGTGGAGGCCATGACCATGGCCGACAAGATCGTCGTGCTGAACTCCGGCCGCATCGAACAGGTCGGCGCTCCGCTCGATCTCTACAACAACCCCGCCAACCGCTTCGTCGCCGGCTTCATCGGCAGCCCGAAGATGAATTTCCTGAGTGCAAAGATCGAGAGCGTCACAGACACTGGCTCGACGGTCAATGTCTGCGGCAATTCCATTCAGCTCGGTCGCAGGCTTGCCGGTCAGGCTGGCCAGAACGTCACCTTCGGCATCCGTCCCGAACATCTTTCCTTGGCGGAGGGCGGCGCCGTCCTTTCGACCGTCAATGTCGATCTGGTCGAAAACCTCGGCGGCGCCACGATGCTATACGCCACGACGCCGGACAACCAACCGCTCACCATCGCGCTCGATGGTCAGCAGAAGGTCGAGCGCGGCACCAATGTGAAGGCCTCCTTCGATCCGGCGCGCTGTCACGTCTTTGATGACGTTGGCAAGACGATCTAAATTAGCCCGGCTTGACAGCCGATCCCTCTCAAGCCCATCATTTCATTGAGGGCTAAGAGGGGGATACGCGTGACGCCTGAAGAGAGGATTCATGCGCTTGGCATCTGGCAGGGCCCGATCGACATAACCCCGATCACCGGCGGCCTCACCAACCGGAACTACTTGGTGAGAGATGGCGCGCTGCGGCGCGTCGTCCGTCTGGGCGATGATATTCCGGTCCATCATATCAGCAGGCAGAACGAGCTTGCGGCGAGCCGCGCCGCCCATGCGGCCGGCATCTCGCCCGCCGTTGTCCATCACGTGCCAGGTGTGCTGGTTCTCGATTTCATCGATGCCGCGCCGCTGTCGCCCGAAGACATCCGCAAGCCGGAAACGCTTGCCCGTGTCATTCCGTTGATCCATGCCTGCCATCACGACATGGCCCGCCATTTCCGTGGTCAGGCGATGATCTTCTGGGTCTTCCATGTAATCAGGGATTATGTCGCGAACCTGAGGGCCGCAAACAGTCAGTATGTGCCGTTGCTGAACGGCCTGCTTGAAAAGGCGGAGCGTCTCGAGCAGGCGGCAGGTCCCTTCGAAATCGTCTTCGGCCACAATGATCTGCTAGCCACCAATTTCCTAGACGATGGCCGGCGGCTCTGGCTGATCGACTGGGATTATGCAGGCTTCAACACGCCGCTCTTCGATCTCGGCGGCCTTGCCTCCAACAGCGAGTTTTCGGAAGAGGCGGAGCGCCTCATGCTGGAAACCTATTTCGGTCAGCCGCTGACGGATGATCTCAACCACCGCTACCAGGCCATGAAATGTGCCTCACTGCTGCGCGAGACGCTCTGGAGCATGATCTCCGAGATCCATTCGACCATCGATTTCGACTACGCTGCCTATACCGCCGAAAACCTCGCCCGTTTCGAACGTGCCTATCGGGCATTTGAACAGGATCATTGAATGACGAAGGAATTACCGAAGACGGCAAAGGCCGTGGTCATCGGCGGCGGCATCATCGGCTGCTCGACCGCCTATCATCTGGCCAAGCTCGGCTGGACCGATACGGTGCTGCTGGAGCGCAAGAAGCTCACGTCAGGCACGACATTCCACGCCGCCGGCCTCGTCGGCCAATTGCGCACCAGCGCCAACATCACCCAGCTTCTGGGATATTCCGTCGATCTCTACAAGAAGCTCGAAGCTGAGACAGGTCTCGGCACCGGCTGGAAGATGAATGGCGGCCTGCGGCTTGCCTGTAACGAGGAGCGCTGGACGGAGGTCAAGCGTCAGGCGACCACGGCTCAGTCCTTCGGCCTCGAAATGCATCTCCTGAACCCGCAGGAGGCTTTCGATCTCTGGCCGCTGATGACGACAGACGATCTCGTCGGCGCCGCCTATCTGCCGACGGATGGTCAGGCCAATCCCTCCGACATCACTCAGGCGCTGGCAAAAGGCGCCCGCATGGCCGGCGTCTCGATCTTCGAGGACACCGAAGTTCTCGATCTCGAAATCGACAGGGGCAGGATCCGCGCCGTCATCACCGGACAAGGCCGCATCGAATGCGAACGGGTCGTGGTCTGCGCTGGCCAATGGACCCGCAGTTTCGCCGCCCGCTTCGGCGTCAACGTGCCGCTCGTGTCCGTCGAACATCAGTACATCATCACCGAATCCTTCGGCGTGCCCTCCAATCTGCCGACTCTGCGCGATCCCGATCGGCTGACCTATTACAAGGAGGAGGTCGGCGGCATGGTCATGGGTGGCTACGAGCCGAACCCCATCGGCTGGGCTCTGGACGGCATTCCCGAGGGTTTCCACTATACGCTGCTCGACAGCAATTTCGATCATTTCGAGCAGATCATGGAGCATGCGCTCGGCCGTGTCCCGGCGCTGCAGAATGCCGGCATTAAACAGCTTCTGAACGGGCCGGAGAGTTTTACGCCCGATGGCAACTTCATTCTCGGTGAAGCGCCTGAGCTGAAGAATTTCTTCGTCGGCGCCGGCTTCAATGCCTTTGGCATTGCCTCTGCCGGCGGCGCCGGCATGGCGCTTGCCGAATGGGTAACGAAGGGCGAGCCACCCTACGATCTCTGGCCGGTCGATATCCGTCGCTTCGGCCGCCCGCATTTCGATACGGACTGGGTTCGCACGAGAACGCTGGAGGCCTATGGCAAACACTACACGCTGGCCTTCCCCTTCGAGGAATACTCGAGCGGCCGCCCTTGCCGGAAGTCACCACTTTATGAACGGCTGAAGGCGCAGGGCGCGTGCTTCGGCGAAAAGCTCGGCTGGGAGCGGCCGAACTGGTTTGCCGATCTCTTCGCCAATGAAGAGCCGAAGGATATCTATACCTACGACCGCCAGAACTGGTTCGATGCCGTCGGCCGCGAGCACAAGGCCGTGCGCGAGGCAGCGGTCATCTTCGACCAGACCTCCTTCGCCAAATTCGTGCTGAAGGGCAGGGATGCAGAAGCAGCACTGTCATGGATTGCCGCCAACGATGTCGCAAAGCCCGTCGGATCGCTGATTTACACGCAGATGCTGAACGACAAGGGCGGCATTGAATGCGACGTGACCTGCGCCCGCATCGCTGAGAACGAGTATTACATCGTCACCGGCACCGGCTTTGCCACGCATGATTTCGACTGGATCTCGCGCAACATCCCCGACGGCCTTCACGCCGAACTCGTCGATGTCACCTCCGCCTACACCGTGCTCTCGCTGATGGGGCCGAATTCCCGTGTCATCCTGGAAAAGGTCACGACCAGCGACGTCTCCAACGCTGCCTTCCCCTTCGGTCGCGTCAGGACCATCGGCATTGCCGGCTGCCCCGTGCGGGCTCTGCGCATCACCTATGTCGGCGAGCTCGGCTACGAACTGCATGTGCCGATCGAATACGCGACGACCGTCTATGACGCGCTTATGGCGGCGGACGGGCAGTTCGGCCTCGTGAATGCCGGTTACCGCGCCATTGAAAGCTGCCGCCTGGAAAAGGGCTACCGCGCCTGGGGCTCCGATATCGGCCCCGACCACACGCCTGTTGAAGCCGGTCTCGGCTGGGCTGTGAAGATGCGGAAGAACACGCCATTCAAGGGGCGCGAGGCGATCGAGCGCCAGCTCGAAGGCGGTGTGAAGAAGATGCTCGCCTGCTTCGTGCCTGATGATCCCGATATCGTTCTGCTCGGTCGCGAAACCATCTATCGTGACGGCAAGCGCGTCGGCTGGCTCTCCAGCGGTGGCTACGGTTACACCCTCGGCAGGCCGATCGGCTACGGTTATGTCCGTAACCCTGGTGGTGTAACAGAGGATTTCGTCCTCGCCGGCAATTATGAGCTGGATGTCGCCCGCGAGCGCGTGTCCTGCAAGGTTAGCCTGAAACCGCTCTATGATCCCGAGATGCAACGGATAAGGGCCTAGAACGGCTGCAACGGGGAGCAAATTCCCCGGATGTTTCCTCATCCCTGTGCGGGTATAGGGATGAGGAAGTTTTGCTAACCCTTCAATATAGTGGCAGCCTGTTGTCCTGGATCAGGATCTCCAGCTTGTTCGCCACATCTTCGGTCCATGCGACATTCCCGGTAAGCGCCTTCGGGAACAAGCCCGGCAGGCCGAACAGAACTGCCGAAACCGCTCCACCATTGCGCGGCACACCGTCGAGCAGTGCTGCAATCTCTCCCGCCCGCGGGTCACGCAGTTCGTAGCGTTCGCCATTCCGATCGATGCCGATAGCGTAGCGCATCCAGGCGGCGACGGCGATTGCATAGGTCTCCGCCTTGCTGCCCTTGGCAAGCGCTTCCGTGGCTGGTTCCAGCAGACGCTGCGGCAGTTTCTGCGTGCCGTCCATGGCGATCTGATAGGTGCGGTGGGCGATCGCCTTGTTTGCAAAGCGTGCTATCAATTCGTCCGCATAGGCGTCGAGATCGATGCCGGGAACCGGATCCAGCGTTGCTGCCGCCCCGTTCATGTGCCGGCGCGCAAGTGCTGAAAGTCCTGCATCATCCATGACGTCGCGGATGAATTCATAGCCTGCTATATAGCCGAGATAGGCGAGCAGCGAATGCGCGCCGTTCAACATGCGCAGCTTCATCTTTTCATAGGCCGAGACTTCCTCGACCATCAGCGCGCCGTGAACCTTCTCCCAGGCCGGACGACCGTTGACGAAATGGTCCTCGATCACCCATTGGGTAAAGGGTTCCGTCTCGATTGCTGCCATGTCCGTGCGGCCCGTCAGCCGCTTGGCATCGGCATAGGTCGCATCGGTGCTTGCCGGCGTGATACGGTCGACCATCGTCGAAGGAAAGGGCACGTTCGCCTCGATCCAGCCATGCAGTTCCGGATCGATGCGGGCAGTGAATTCCAGCACCAGACGCTTAAGCACCGCGCCGTTGCTCGGCAGGTTGTCGCAGCTAAGCGGCGTAAAGGGTGTTATGCCCTTCTGCCGGCGCCGTGCCAGACCCTCGACGAGATAGCCGATGACACCGCGCGGCGCATGCCGGTTGGCGAGGTCGGCGACGATATCGGGATGCTTGAGGTCGAGCCCTCCGGTTGCCGGATCGAAACCATAGGCCTTTTCCGTCACTGTCATGCTGACGATGCGGATATCAGGGTCTTCGAGCCGTGCCAGCAGGCCCGCCGGATCGCGCGGCGCCACATACGCCCCAAGGATCGAGCCGATGACGTGAGCCGTCGTGCCAGAGGTATCGCGGATCAGCACCGTATAGAGCCCGTTCTGGGCGGAGAGATTGTCCGCGACATCGGGGGTGCGCAGGCTCGCCACCTCGATGCCCCAGTCACCGCCGGCAGCTGCCAGCGCGCCATCCGTGAAAGGCGCGAAATGCGCACGGAAGAAGGCGCCAGGGCCAAGATGCAGGATGCCGGCCTTCAGCGTATTCCGGTCATAGGCAGGAAGCTTCGCTGTCGGCGCAAGGCCGGTCACGTTCTGCAGTTTGTCGCTCACAGCTTGTAGGCCTTCTTCGCATTGTCATAGGAAAGTTCGCGCGCGACGATCTCGGCTTCCTTCCTCGAAATCCGGTGCTCGACGGCGAGCTGCGCCAGGAAACGGCAGATCTCGCGGCGCCAGACATCATGACGGGCGGGGATCGACAGCAGCGCACGCGTATCGTCATTGAAGCCGGCGAGATTGGCAAAGCCGGCCGTCTCCACCACTTGGTCGAGGTAACGGCGGATACCAAGCGGGCTGTCGTGGAACCACCAGGGCGGGCCGATCATCAGGCAGGCCCAGTGGCCGGCCATCGGCGCGAGCTCGCGAGCATAAGTCGTCTCGTCGAGCGTGAAGAGCAGGATGCGCAGCCCAGGCGCATGACCGTACTTCGAAAGCAGCGCGTTGAGGCCGCCGACCCAGTCGGTGCGCGTCGGAATATCGGCGCCCATATTCGGTCCACGCGTCTCGAAAAGCTCGCGGTCGGTATTGCGACGTGAGCCGGCATGGATCTGCATCACCATGCCGTCTTCGGCAGAAAGACCGGCCATTTCCGTCATCATCTGCCCGCGGAAAAGTTCCGCATCGGCGACTGAAAGCGGCCCCTTCAGCGCCTTGTCGAGCAGCGCTTGCTTTTCAGCAAGCGGCAGATCGGCGGTAAACGCGGTCGGCACGCCGTGGTCGGTCGCTGTCGCTCCGAACTGGCGGAAATAGGCGCGCCGCTTGCGATGTGCCTCGATGAGGCCGCTCCATTTGGTGATGTCGCAGCCGGTGATCTCTCCGAACTTGATAAGATTGTCGCGAAAGCCGATGGCATCGGGATCGGTGACGCTGTCGGGCCTGTAGGTGGTGCGCACTTTGCCGATCCAGCCGTCCGCCGCCATCTTCTGGTGATGAGGCAGCGGATCCAGCGCGCCTTCAGTCGTTGCAATTGTTTCGATACCGAAACGCTGATGCAGCGCCCGCGGCCGGAACTCCGGAAGCTTGAGCTGCGCATTGATGTGGTCGTAGAGCGCATCGGCGTTCTCGGTCGTCAGCGGCTCGGTGCAGCCGAGCACTGCTGACATGGCATGATCGACCCAAAGGCTCGACGGTGTTCCGCGGAAAAGATGGTATTTGGCGGCGAAAGCGCGCCAGATATCGCGGCCGCTCGAAACCGTCTTGCCGTCGAGACGTGGTACACCGAGCTCGTCAAGCTTGGTGCCGGTGCTGTGCAGCATGCGGAAGAGATAATGGTCGGGAATGACAAGCAGCGAGGCGGCGTCTTCGAAGGCTTTGTCGTCTGCAAACCAGGACGGTTCGGTGTGCCCGTGCGGGCTGACGATCGGAAGACCGCGCACCGTCTCGTAGAGATCGCGCGCTATTGTTCGCGTTGCCGGATCGGCGGGAAAGAGCCGGTCCGGATGAAGAAAGCCATTGCCTACATCCATCAGTTATCCTCCCTAATGGATAAGGGCCTACCCCACATCATCAGACGCGGCAAGGCCTTTTAGTAACCAGACGGTTCACTTTCAGAATCGTTTTTTTGAGGACTCGAACCATTGACGCTCCGGCCTATTTCGGCTTTGGAATGCCACCTGATATCAGGGGAGAAAACCGATGTCCGACGAGGCAGCCCGCATTACCAGACTGGAAGAAATGCTGGCCCACCAGGCAAAGACGATCGATGAGCTTTCCGATCAGCTTGCCGAACAATGGAAGGTCATGGAGCAGACGCGCGCCAAGCTCGACCGATTGACCGAGCGCTTCCTGAGCCTGGAAGAACAGTCGCTGGAAGCGCCAGCGATCACCAAGCCGCCACACTACTGAGCGCCCATGCCACCGAACCGTGCTCGGCGGTGCCCGAAGGCCCCTGCAGCAGGAAAGCGGTTTCGCGCTTTCGCCCTTTGCGATATAGCCCGGAAAGACGAAGCTGAACGAGAGACATCCCATGGCGGCCACTATCCGTTATCACCAGGGCGATATTTCCGCGGCGGATGCCGCCCGTTACACCGGCGCGATCGCGATCGATACCGAAACGCTGGGCCTCGTGCCGCGTCGGGACCGCCTCTGCGTCGTGCAGCTTTCGCCAGGTGACGGCTCTGCCGATGTGATCCGCATTGCGGCCGGCCAGAAGGAAGCGCCGAACCTCACCGCGCTGCTTGCCGATCCATCGCGCCAGAAGATCTTCCATTATGGCCGCTTCGATATCGCGGTGCTCTTCCATACGTTCGGTGTCACCGCGACGCCGGTTTTCTGCACGAAGATCGCCTCGCGCCTCATCCGTACTTACACGGATCGCCACGGCCTGAAGGATAATCTCAAGGAAATGCTCGACGTCGATATCTCCAAGACGCAGCAATCTTCCGACTGGGCCGCCGAAACACTCTCGCAGGCGCAGCTCGAATATGCCGCCTCCGACGTGCTCTACCTGCATGCATTGCGCGACAAGCTGAACGAGCGCCTGATTCGTGACGGCCGCCTGGAACATGCGACGGCCTGTTTCGAATTCCTGCCGACACGCGCCAAGCTTGATCTTCTCGGCTGGGAAGAGGCGGATATCTTCGCCCATAGCTGACATCGGCCTCTTATCGGACATGCAGGCACGGCCGTCGATTGGGCGCCTGCGGCCGTTAGCTATTCGTTAAGGCATTTTCAGTAACATTATCCTTAATTTTTATGCACTCGACGGCGCGAAATGCGCCGATGCGGACAGGAGGATCTGCCGGGATGCAAGGGGCCGGATGAGCGCGGTCTCGTTGTAAGACCTGCTTTCATAGCCACTTTGCGAAAGGAGCGTGCCTGTGTTGTCTCCCATTCGTTCAGCGTCCAATGCAAGCCTTTCTTCTCAGGGTCAGACGGCAGCAATCGTTGCCGGTGGCCTCGGCCGTTCGGTGGTCGCCCCCACCCCGGTGAATGCAGTTGAAGCAGCCGACCTCAATGCCGCGATTGCCGGCAAGCTCAATATTCTGCTCATCGCCGCGCGCCAGCGCATGATTGAAGCGCTTCTCGACATCATCAATGCTACGGGACGCACCATCGCGCTGCAGCGCGGCGAGGGGGAGTCCGATCAGGCCTTCGCCACTCGTGTCGCAGACGCTATCCGCCGTATGCCTGCCGCCGAGATTGAAGCGGTCGAGCGCCAGCTTTCCGATGACGGACATAGCCTGCCGTTGAGAATGATCGCCGCAGCCCTCAAGGACCCGACCGGGCCGGAGGCCACGCGTGTCGTCGCCTATCTCGAGATTGTCAGCTACAAGGACAGGGATCTCGCAGCCCGCGCCGTTGTCCGCTCTTATCGCCAGAACGATGCCGCGCCGCTGCCGCGCACCGAGCCGCGGCCGGAAATCAAACTTCAGGGAGAAAACCTGCCCGCTGCACGTCAGTCCGCAGCAAAAGCGGCTGAAAATTTAGCGATTCCCGCTGCCGAAGAAATCGTTCCGGCCGAAACGGCTGTTGTCGTGGCGACCGATCCAACCGTCGAGGACCAGCAGACTGGAAGTCAGCCCGCGACAGCGGCGCATGACGCTTCATCGCAGGCGACCGCGCTGCGAGAGACGGAAGAAGTCCAGGCTGCACCGGTAGAACAGGAAGTGGTCGAGCCGGAACAGGCCGAGCCCGCTCTCGAGCAGCAGACAATCTCCGCCAAGGCTGATCCGGTTATCCCGCGCAACTGGACCGGCATTGCCAGCTCCATGACCGAACAGGTTTCGCAGATGATCGCAACGATCATCCGCGAGCAGGAGGCAACTGTCCTGTTGATGGATACGTCTGTCGAGGCCGCCGTCGAAATCGATGCTATGCTGGACGAGGCCGTCATCAGCGAGGTGACGGAGAGCCTGGTTCGCACAACCCCGGAAGATGTGGTCGAGCCTGCATCTGCCCAGGCCGCCCAGGCTTCTCGCCCATCTCAGGCAGAAATCGCTGCGGCTGCCCAGACGACGCGTCCCATCAGAGAAATCGCCGCACAGCCGCAGCCGGTTCCCATCCCGGTCGTCGAGACACCTTCCTATGTTCCGCTCGCGGCCCGTATGCCGGAAGGGCTTCCCTACACGCAGACACCTTACCAGTTCGCCCGCGATGAATATAAGGCGACCAAGGCCGATGAACCCGCTCGTCGCCATCACGAAAACAGCAGCTCGCAGGATCAGCAGCAACAGCAGGCGCAATCCGGTCAGGGCGACGAGCAGCAGGCCGGCGGAGAGGAAGCCCCGCGGGAGGAGCGGCGCCAGCCGAAAATGTTTGATCCCGATCCGTCTACTGCTCCGGCAACGGTCGCCGACCCGGTCTATGCCCTCTACCAGCGCATGGTCGGCTGGGAATAACCCAACCGGGAATTCAGACAATCTCCCAAAACGAAAAACCCGCCGGATCGCTCCGGCGGGTTCTTCATTTCAATGGATCAGCGAAGGATTATTCGCCGCCGCGGTTCTTCAGAGCCGCGCCGAGGATGTCGCCGAGCGAAGCGCCCGAGTCGGACGAACCGAACTGAGCAACGGCTTCCTTCTCTTCCGCGATCTCCAGAGCCTTGATGGACAGCATGATCTTGCGGTCCTTCTTGGAGAAGTTGGTAACGCGGGCGTCAACGGTCTGGCCGACCGAGAAGCGTTCCGGACGCTGCTCGTCGCGATCGCGAGCGAGGTCGGCGCGACGGATGAAGGAAGTGATGTCCTCATGGTTGACGAGCTTCACTTCGATACCACCGTCGTTGACAGCAATCACTTCGCACGAAACGACTGCATTCTTGCGCAGGTCGCCGGAAGCAGCGGCTTCGCCGACTGCATCCTTGCCGAGCTGCTTGATGCCGAGCGAGATGCGTTCCTTTTCGACGTCGACGTCGAGAACGACAGCCTTGACGACGTCGCCCTTGTTGAACTCCTCGATGACCTGTTCGCCCGGACGGTTCCAGTCGAGGTCGGAGAGGTGAACCATGCCGTCAACATCGCCGTCGAGGCCGATGAACAGGCCGAATTCGGTCTTGTTCTTGACTTCGCCTTCAACCTCAGTGCCGGCCGGATGGCTGCGGGCGAATGCTGCCCACGGGTTTTCCAGCGTCTGCTTGAGGCCGAGCGAAATACGGCGCTTGGACGGATCGACTTCGAGAACGACGACTTCGACTTCCTGGCTCGTGGACAGGATCTTGCCGGGGTGAACGTTCTTCTTGGTCCAGGACATTTCCGAGATGTGGATCAGGCCTTCGATGCCCGGCTCCAGCTCGACGAACGCACCGTAGTCGGTGATGTTCGTAACGGTACCGGAGATCTTCTTGCCTTCCGGATACTTGGCCTGGATGCCATCCCACGGATCGGACTCGAGCTGCTTCATGCCGAGCGAGATGCGGTGGGTTTCCTGGTTGATGCGGATGATCTGAACCTTGACCTGCTGGCCGATGTTCAGGATTTCCGACGGATGGTTCACACGGCGCCATGCCATGTCGGTGACGTGCAGCAGGCCGTCGATGCCGCCGAGGTCAACGAACGCACCGTAATCGGTGATGTTCTTGACGACGCCGTCGACAACCTGGCCTTCTTCGAGGTTCTGAACGATTTCAGAACGCTGCTCGGCACGGGATTCTTCCAGAACCGTACGACGCGAAACCACGATGTTGCCGCGGCGCTTGTCCATCTTGAGGATTTCGAAGGGCTGCGGGTTGTGCATGAGGGGCGTGACGTCGCGGATCGGGCGAATGTCGACCTGCGAACGCGGCAGGAAGGCGATAGCACCGTCGAGATCGACCGTGAAGCCGCCCTTGACCTGGTTGAAGATCACGCCTTCGACGCGCTCGCCGGCTTCGAACTTGGCTTCGAGCTTGATCCAGCTTTCTTCGCGGCGAGCCTTCTCGCGCGACAGAACTGCTTCGCCGAGCGCGTTTTCGATGCGCTCGACGTAGACTTCGACTTCATCGCCAACCTTGAGCTGGCCATCCTTGGCGCGCGCGCCGAATTCCTTGAGCGCGATGCGGCCTTCGACCTTCAGGCCGACGTCAACAACGGCGACATCCTTTTCGATGCCCGTGACGATACCCTTGGTAACATAGCCTTCAGCAAGATCGTTCTTGGAAAAGGACTCTTCGAGAAGGGCCGCGAAATCCTCGCGAGAGGGAGTAGCTACTGACATAAAATCTCCTGCGTGGCCTTCGATAGCTTCAAGGCTCACGTATGCGCCGGTTGGTTCGAGTTGAATGGGCCTGAACCCAGTCCGCCCTCTTTCAGGAAGGCAATCCGGCGCGTGGACGGAATTTCAGGCTTGCTTTCGCATGAGCGTCCCGCGCACGAAGCGCGGAAAACCGCTTGATTAGGCATTTCGGCTCAAGGCGGCGTCGATAAACGACTTAGCAGCTTGAAACGCGGCCTCTATACTCATTTCCGACGTGTCAAGCAAGTGCGCATCGACTGCCGGTTTCATCGGGCTGTCCGCCCTGTTCATGTCGCGATCGTCGCGTCGCTTGACGTCTTCGAAAATCGCCTCGAAATCTGCTTCGCCGCCCCTGCTGATGATCTCGTCGTAACGGCGTGTCGCGCGCACTTCCGGCGACGCCGTCACATAGAGCTTCACAGGTGCTGCGGGGCAGACGACGGTGCCGATGTCGCGCCCGTCGAGAACTGTCCCCGGCAGCTTCTCGGAAAACCGCCGCTGCGCCTCGACCAGCGCCCGGCGAACCGCCGGCATCACGGCAATTTTCGAGGCGGCTTCGCCGATCTCATGTCTCGACAGTATATCGCGATCGAGACCCGCGAGTTCAACCTCGAGCGCCATCTTTTCAGCGACCGTCTCGTCATCGAGCGGCAGCCCGGCATCGATGAGCGCCTTGGCGGTCGCGCGGTAGGTGAGGCCGGTGTCGAGATGGTGAAAGCCGTACTGCTCCGCGATCCTGCGCGAAAGCGTGCCCTTGCCTGCCGCGGCGGGGCCGTCGATGGCGATGATGAAGCTGCCGGTCATGAAGTCATTCCGTGCTGAGGCCGCCGTAACGGCGTACCAGTTCCTGCATTTCGGCTTGCTCTGCCATCTCGTCGAGGCCCATGGCAACACCTTCGCGGTCGGCGACCGGCCGGTTCTGGCTCACCTTCCATTTGCCCTCGATCGCGGCGATTTCGATTTCGACACCAATGATGCCCTTGAGCTGTGCACGGATGAAGTCCTCTGGTGCATCGCCGACCGACCATGGTTTCTCACGCTGGCCCTCATGTTCGCCGGTAATTGCATTGATCTGCGCAAGCAGCCAGCCGGCATCCTCGATCACCCGTGCCGGCCCGCGTGCCTGCACGATCGCATAATTCCAGGTCGGCACCACTTTGCCGGTCTCGGCCTTGGTCTGGTACCAGGACGGCGTGACATAGGAATCCGCGCCCTGGAAGACGGCAAGCACCGGCGCACCTGCGGCAATGTCCCGCCACTGTCCATTTGCCCGCGCCAGATGCAGCCGCAGCGTTCCCTTCTCTGATGCGCCGGCGTCGAGATGGAAGGGCACGGAATTGGCGATCAGCCCGGAAGCCCCCGCCGTGATCAGCAGGCCAAGCGGATGCGCACGGATCAGCGCATGCTGCACATTGAGATCGTCTTCGCGGAAATGTGGTGGCTGGTACATATCAAGCCTGCTCGATCTTCGCCCCAAGGCTCTCCATCAGGTCCATGAACTGCGGAAAGCTGGTTGCAATCATACTGCTGTCGTTGATACCGACAGGATGCTCCGAAGCCAGCCCCATGACAAGGAAGCTCATGGCGATACGATGGTCGAGATGCGTGACGACCTGCTCGCCGGCAGTATTGCCAAGCCCCAAGCCATCCGGCCGGCCGGTAACGGAAAGCCAGTCCTTGCCTTCCTCGCAGTCGACGCCGTTGAGCTTCAGTCCTTCCGCGACGGCTGAGAGCCGATCCGACTCCTTGACCCGTAGTTCCTGCAGGCCGTTCATCACCGTTCGGCCCTTGGCAAAGGCGGCGGCGACGGCAAGAACCGGATATTCATCGATCATAGACGGTGCTCGCTCTGTCGGAACGGTGACACCGGTCAATTCCGAATAGCGCACGCGCAGGTCCGCGACATTCTCGCCGCCCGCAAGTCGCGGATCGAGGATATCAATATCGGCGCCCATCTCCTGCAGCGTCAGGATCAGTCCTGTCCGCGTCGGGTTCATCAGCACATTGGAAATGGTGACGTCCGAGCCCGGCACCAGCAAAGCCGCCACCAGCGGGAAAGCCGCGGAGGAGGGGTCGCCAGGCACGTCGAGGGTCTGGCCGGTCAGCCTGCCTCGGCCTTGCAGCCGGATCGTCCGCGTGCCGTCCTTGTCGGTCTTGATCGAAAGTTCCGCGCCGAAACCAGCCAGCATCTTTTCCGTATGGTCACGCGTAATTGCCGGCTCGATAACCGTCGTCACACCCGGTATATTAAGACCGGCCAGCAGCACCGCCGATTTCACCTGCGCCGAGGCGACGGGCAGGGTGTAACGGATCGGGGCCGGCGTTTCCGGCCCGCGCAGCATGACAGGCAGGCGGTCGCCCTCCACGGCCTTCACCTGCACGCCCATGCGGCGCAACGGATCGAGCACGCGGCCCATCGGCCGCCGGGAAAGCGAGGCGTCGCCGGTAAAGACAGTGTCGAAATCATAGACGCTGGCAAGGCCCATGGTCAGGCGCGCGCCGGTGCCGGAATTGCCAAAATCGAGCGGAACCTCCGGCGCAAGCAATGCGCCGTTGCCCGTTCCGTTGATGATCCACGCATCGCCCTCTTTGCGGATCACGGCACCTATGGCCCGTATAGCCTTGCCGGTATTGAGCACATCCTCGCCTTCGAGGAGCCCGGTAACGCGTGTTTCCCCCGACGCCAGCCCGCCGAGTATCAGCGCGCGATGCGAGATCGACTTGTCGCCGGGAATAAGGACGGTTCCGGAAAGCCCGGAGGATTTGCGGGCGATGGCCGGCTTTGATGCGGAACCCTGCGACATGGGTTAATCCCTTGCAAAGGCAATATATTCGCGCCGCTCACAACTCGGTGCCGGCATGTTTTTCCGGTCGGCATTGCGGCAATCGCGGCTGGTTAGCACAAACTTGCAGAGCGGTCATCCGGAATGCCGGGCACAAGCCTGAAGTACCTTCTGCAGTTTGGCTTTGACATGGGAAGCCGTAGCGATTAAGGGGACCGGCTTATAAATTCCGAATAGAACGCCGGTTTGACGGCATTTGCCGAATCTCGCATTCGGCCATTCTCACGAGGCTTATAGTGGCGAAAGCGGAACTTGGAACCAAGCGCACCGATCCGGAAACCGGCAAGAAGTTCTACGACTTGAACCGGGACCCGATCGTCTCCCCTTATACCGGTAAATCCTACCCCCTGTCCTTCTTCGAAGAAACCTCGGCAATTGCTGAAGTTCAGGACGAAGACGAGGTTGCAGAAGTCGATACCGAAAACACCGAAGTCGAACTGGTTTCGCTCGAAGACGCCGATGACAGCGCTTCCGGCGACGATATCCCTGACATCGGCGACGACGATGTCGAAATCGAAGGCGATGACGACGATACCTTCCTCGAAGCCGATGAAGATGACGAAGATGACGACATGAGCGACATCATCGGCGTTACCGGCGACGAAGACGAAGTCTGATCGAACGAATACCGGCCCGGATGACAAAAATTTCCCGGGCCGGATTTTTTAGGCTTGCCATCTGCGAAAACCGCAAGTAATAAGCCGCCACTCCAGAGGGAACGCCTCCGGAGTATCCCAGGACCGGCGCAAGCCGGACCACCCTGATGGGGCTATAGCTCAGCTGGGAGAGCGCTTGCATGGCATGCAAGAGGTCAGCGGTTCGATCCCGCTTAGCTCCACCAAATTTCTCCAAATGCAGCTCAGTAAGTACTTCAGGTCAGCATAACTGACATTCGTCAAAAGCTGTCTGGTTGCCACTTTTGCAGACGGCTGAAATCAGGTTCTTATATCCGTCATCGAGGCCAGCCGATTCGGCGCTTCCCGGACCCGAACCATGACACGAGCAAGACGCCGCCGCATCATCAGAACCCGTAGGACCGCGACCGGACTGGCGCTGGTTGGCTCGATTTCCTTCCTTGCGGGCATGACGGATGCGACCGGCCTGCTTCTGACCGGCGACTTCGTATCCTTCATGACAGGCAATACGACACGGGCGGCATTGGCGCTGAGCAGCGGCGATGTCAGGCATGCCGCCGTGCTCGTGTCGGCCATCATCGTCTTCGTGCTCGGCAATGCCGCCGGCATTGTCGTCGCGCATCGCGCGGAGCGGCGTATCTTCGTCGTGCTCTGCTGCGTCAGCCTCATGCTGGCGCTAGCCTCTATGATGACGCTGCAGGATCTGTTGATGGCGCGTTTCTATTTGATCGTTCTCGCTATGGGCATGGTGAACGCGGCGGTCGAGCATATAGAAGGGCTGCCGATCGGCCTGACCTATGTCACCGGCGCGCTGTCGCGCTTCGGCCGCGGTATCGGCCGCTGGATCATAGGCGACCGGCGCCTCGACTGGACGATCCAGATCGTGCCATGGGGCGGCATGGTGCTCGGTGCCATCAGCGGGGCCCTCATGACGCGTCTTGTGGGCGCGCAGGCGTTGTGGCTGGTCTCCGTCTTCGCGATGGCGCTGGCGATTGTCGCCCTGTTTATTCCCCGTCCTCTGCAGCGTCGCTTCAATCAAAAGATCGGGGCCTCCGGCCCGCATTCGGCGCGTGCCAGATAACCGCTCCGTCACCATCCAGCCGAGCCTGAATGCAGAGAACCTGAAGACCGCCTTTCGCGACTGGTACGGCCTCGCCGGCTGCTGCTTCGCCGGCCGCAGCTCGGCGCTCTTTTCGAACTGAGGCCTATTTCTTGGAGATGGTGACGAATTTCGTACCCCGCACGCGGGTGGTGACGACGCAAGGGTCGCCGCCGGTGCGATCGCAGAAGCGCGGGTTCATTTTCATGGCGAGCACCATATTGCCGAAACGCTGGACGAAGTCGTAGCCGTAGATCTGCGCGGTCGCGATCATGAAGTAGCCGCCTTCGGCCACCTGCAGATAAAAATTATAGGTGCAGCCATCTTCGTTGCACTGCGGACCCTTCTGGCCGTCACAGGTGAGTTCGCCCTCGTTGACGACCACGTCCACGAGGCCGTCATTGTTGATATCCTGGCGGATGAGGAAGCCGTCACCGAAGGATGCTTCCGTGCATTGCTGCTGGAAATGCTTCTTTTCGTAGATCTCCGGGTCGGAGATCAGCGATTGCTGTGCTAAAGCCGCGACCGGCATGACCAGCAGCAGAACGATGTTCAGGAGTACGGGCAGCAGCTTCACGGCTTTCCTCTTATGGATAAAGGCTCTCTGGCCCTCCATTCTGTATGCGCCGCCTTGCGCCGCCCTTGCCGCAATGATTCAGTGTGCCTCGTTCCGCCGGTCTGGAGGCCTCGATGTCATTGCTCGTCTATCTCGATTACGCCGGCATCGCCCTCTTTGCCGCAACCGGAGCGCTGGCCGCCTCGCGTAAGCAGCTCGACCTGATAGGCTTTCTGTTCTTCGCGATCGTGACGGGGACGGGCGGTGGTACCGTGCGCGATATCATTCTCGGCCGCGTGCCGGTGTTCTGGGTGTTGAACCCGTTCTATATCGTCATCTGCTGCATTGCAGGTGTCGTCGTCTTCTTTACCGCCCATCTCCTGGAATCGCGCTATCGCCTGCTGATCTGGCTCGATGCGGTCGGTCTTGCGGCCTATTGCGTGCTCGGCGCCGCCAAGGGGCTGGCCGCGACCGGCTCGCCGACGATCGCCATTGTCACCGGTGCGCTCACGGCAACCTTCGGCGGCATCCTGCGTGATCTCCTGGCAAACGAACCATCCGTGCTGCTGCGCCCGGAAATCTACGTGACGGCGGCCCTGGTAGGATCTGGAGTCTTTACCGGCGTCAACGCGCTTGGCGCCGAGCTCTATATCGCATCGGCCTGCGGGGTCGCGGCAGCCTTCGCAGTGCGCGGCGGCGCCTTGTGGTTCGGATGGACATTCCCGACCTACAAGCACATGCCTGGCCGGCATCCTGACGATGTGATGTGAAAATCAGCCCTGCTTCTGCCGCAGGCGGATCACCACGTCGACATGGGCGATTTCCATGCCTTCGGGCGGCGACGGCAGATTGGCGATGGTCAGATTGCTGATCGGAATATCGAGCACCTCGTTTTCGCCTTCGACGAAAAAGTGATGATGATCGGAGACATTGGTGTCGAAATAGGTCTTGGCGCTCTCGACCGCGAGAACGCGGATCAGGCCGGCTTCTGTGAACTGATGCAGCGTGTTGTAGACCGTCGCGAGCGAAACCGGCACGCCAGCAGCAACCGCTTCCTCGTGCAGTTCCTCGACGGTCAAATGCCGGTCGCCCTTGGCAAACAGGAGGTCGCCAAGCGCGACGCGCTGGCGGGTGGGACGCAGGCCTGCGCTACGCAGCCTGACCTCTATGGCGATCGGGGCTTCACCCGTCATTAACACCAACTCCGGTTATTCTGGCGAAAAGCAATCATGTTTGTTCAAAGCGATATAACTTTTGCGCAAAAGCCTTTCAATAGTTCAATGGGGACAAGAGCCTTCGAAAGGCCGCAAAAACGGGCTTTTGACGCAATTAGGTCTGGTCGCGGCCTTGGCCTTCCTGTATGCGACCACCAAATACTGGCTCATGCCCGGTCCGGAACGAAGAAATGAAGCCGCCATGCTTGCGCTTCATTTTCTGGTGAACTTGGACTAAAGACACACATCCATCGCCAAGAACGCGGGGGGAAACAGAGATTTATGACGACCAGACAGTCCAGCTACTCGTATGAAGAACTTATCGCCTGCGCACATGGCGAGCTGTTCGGGCCTGGCAATGCGCAGCTGCCTTTGCCGCCTATGCTGATGGTTCATCGCATAACGGATATCTCTGAAACGGGCGGCGCCTTCGACAAGGGCTATCTGCGGGCCGAATACGATGTTCGCCCTGACGACTGGTATTTCCCTTGCCATTTCGAAGGCAACCCGATCATGCCCGGTTGCCTTGGCCTTGACGGCATGTGGCAGCTGACCGGCTTCTATCTGGGCTGGCTCGGTGAACAGGGCCGCGGCATGGCGCTCTCCACCGGCGAAGTGAAGTTCAAGGGCATGGTCCGCCCGCACACCAAGCTGATTGAATACGGTATCGACTTCAAGCGCGTCATGCGTGGCCGTCTGGTGCTCGGCACTGCCGATGGCTGGCTGAAGGCGGATGGCGAAACCATTTATCAGGCGACCGATCTTCGCGTCGGTCTCTCGAAAGACAAGACGGCCTGAAAACCGCGTTTCGAGCGGCTCACGAAAACAACAAGGGTTTGATCAGATGAGACGGGTAGTTGTCACGGGTCTAGGTGTCGTGTCTTCGATCGGAAACGACGCGGCCGAAGTCACCGAATCCCTGCGCCAGGCAAAGTCCGGTATTTCCTTCTCCAGCGATTTCGCCGAACACGGCTTCAAGTGCCAGGTTTGGGGCAGCCCCAAGCTCGGCGCCGACAAGCTCGCCGAACTGGTCGATCGTCGCGCCATGCGCTTCCTGTCGCAAGGCGGCGCCTGGAACCATGTCGCCATGAAGCAGGCGATCGTCGATTCCGGCCTGGAAGACAAGGACTACAGCGAAAACGAGCGCGTCGGCATCATCATGGGTTCCGGCGGTCCGTCCACGCGCACGCTCATCGAAGCAGCTGAGATCACCGTCAAGAACAACAGCCCGAAGCGCATCGGCCCCTTCGCCGTGCCGAAGGCGATGTCGTCTACAGCGTCCGCAACGCTTGCCACCTGGTTCAAGATCCACGGCGTCAACTATTCGATCTCGTCTGCCTGCTCCACGTCAGCGCACTGCATCGGCAACGCCGTTGAAATGATCCAGTGGGGCAAGCAGGACATGATGTTCGCCGGCGGCCACGAAGATCTCGACTGGACCATGTCGAACCTCTTCGACGCCATGGGCGCCATGTCCTCCAAGTACAACGATACGCCGGATACCGCTTCCCGAGCCTATGACGTCAGCCGTGACGGCTTCGTCATCGCCGGCGGCGCTGGTGTGCTCGTCCTCGAGGAGCTGGAACATGCCAAGGCGCGCGGCGCCAAGATCTATGCCGAAATCATTGGCTACGGCGCAACCTCCGATGGCTATGACATGGTGGCTCCCTCGGGCGAGGGCGCGATCCGCTGCATGCGTCAGGCGCTGGCAACCGTGAAGGGTGATGTCGACTACATCAACACGCACGGCACCTCGACACCGGTCGGCGACAGCAAGGAAATCGGCGCCATCCGCGCGGTTTTCGGCGAAAAGCTGCCGCATATCCAGTCCACCAAGTCGCTGACGGGCCATTCGCTCGGTGCCGCTGGCGTGCAGGAATCGATCTATTCGCTGCTGATGATGCAGGAAGGTTTCATCGGCGAAAGCGCGCATATCAAGGAACTCGATCCGGAATTCGAAGGCGTGCCGATCGTCCGCAAACGCATCGACAATGCCAAGATCGACATTGCCCTCTCCAATTCCTTCGGCTTCGGCGGCACCAACGCCACGCTCGTGTTCCAGCGCTACAACGGATAATAACAATGACCGGAATTATGCAGGGTAAGCGCGGCCTCATCATGGGCGTCGCAAACAACCATTCTATCGCCTGGGGAATTTCGAAGGCGCTCGCTGCCCAGGGCGCGGAACTGGCTTTCACTTTCCAGGGTGATGCGCTGGGCAAGCGCGTCAAGCCGCTTGCAGCCGAAGTCAATTCCGATTTTCTTCTGCCCTGCGATGTCGAGGACATCGCTTCGGTCGACACGGTCATCGACACGATCAAGGAGCGCTGGGGCAAGCTGGATTTCATTGTCCATGCGATCGGCTTTTCCGACAAGAATGAACTGAAGGGCCTCTACGCCGATACGACGCGCGAGAACTTCAGCCGTACCATGGTCATCTCCTGTTTCTCCTTCACGGAGATCGCTAGGCGCTGTGCGCCGCTGATGGAAGATGGCGGCACCATGCTGACGCTGACCTACAACGGCTCCACGCGTGTCATCCCGAACTACAACGTCATGGGCGTCGCCAAGGCTGCTCTGGAAGCTTCCGTGCGCTATCTGGCTGCCGATTACGGTCCGCGCGGCATCCGCGTCAACGCCATCTCGGCGGGCCCGATCCGTACGCTCGCCGGTGCCGGCATTTCCGATGCCCGTGCCATCCTGTCGTGGAACCAGCGCAATGCGCCGCTGCGCAAGACCGTCACCATCGATCACGTCGGCAGCTCCGCGCTGTACCTGCTTTCGGACCTCTCGATGGGCGTGACGGGCGAAATCCACTTCGTGGATGCCGGCTACAACATCACCTCCATGCCGACACTGGAGACGCTGCGCAAGGCAGACGTCGAGTAAGGCCGGACAAGGCTTAAAAAGAAAAGGCGGCCATCGGCCGCCTTTTTTATTTACGTGCCCACAATACTTTGAAGCGGGCATTGCGGCAGGTTTCGCCGCTATCCTTGAAATGCTCCGCAAGCACGGGCTCATAAGGCAGGCCGCGATTGGCCACCAGCATCAGCCGCCCGCCGCCGCGCAGCGAAGAGGCCGCCGTTTTGATCATCGCCTGTCCGAGAGAAGGCTCAGCCGCATGGCCCTCATGGAAGGGCGGGTTCATGATGACGAGATCGTATTTGTCCCGCACCTGCTCGCCCGCCAGATCGTGCCAGAAGAAGCGCACAGGCGCGTCCGGGCAGTTCTCCGCCAGATTGGCCTTGGCGGCCTCCAGGGCCTCGTAGTTGGCCTCGTAGAGGTCAAGGCGGGCAAGGTTAGGAGACTTCTGTGCAAGTTCGGTCGAGAGATAGCCCCAGCCGGCGCCGAAATCGGCCGCATCGCCGGTAAAATCGGTCGGCAGGCGCGAGGCGAGAAGCTGCGAACCGGCGTCGAGCCGGTCATGCGAGAACATGCCGGGCGAGGCAATGAAGCGGCCATCGACGCGAACCGGCGACTTGCCGAACTTCGCAACGATCTCACTGACATCGGCCGGCCTGCCGAACCAGAAGGCGACGCCATGATATTTCGGCATATGCTCGGTATCGAGGCCGAAACCTTCCACACGCTTGCGCAGCGGCTGGATGCCGTCTTCCTTGCCGCCGGCGACGACGATCAGTCCACCGGCCTTCACGCGGGAAAGGGCAGCGGCGATATTGGCTTCGTTTTCGCCCTTGTGCTTGGTGCAGAGCACGAGCGCTGCATCATAGTCTTCACCGTCGATCTCCGGCTTCGCCTCGATGCGCTGCGCCAGAAGCTGCCTGTAGAGCGGCTTGAAGCCCTGTACGGCCTCCAGGGACGCGGTAAAGCCCTCCGGCAGTGCAAAGCCTGCCTCTGCGCCGAGGAAGAGCACACGCTCGCCTTCGCCGGGCGGCGTGACGGTTTCGCTGGCAAAGGGGTGGAAAAGGGTTTTCAGCGTCTCGCGGCTCATGATCTGGTCCCGTCATCTGGAGCAACTCCAGGAAACTGCGCAGCGGTTTCGTCCGCAATTGCGCAAAGGTCGAATACAAAAAGGGCGCGGAAATAGTCCCGCGCCCGGATATCAGCGAAGAAGGCGCGGCTTATTCGGCCGCTTCATCCTTCTTCTTGTCGCCCTTTTCGGCGGCTGGGATTTCCTGGCCGGTGGCCTGGTCGACGACCTTCATGGACAGGCGAACCTTGCCGCGCTCGTCGAAGCCGAGCAGCTTGACCCAGACCTTGTCGCCTTCCTTGACGACATCCTGGGTCTTCGCGACGCGCTCGGAAGCAAGCTGCGAGATGTGGACGAGGCCGTCACGGGCGCCGAAGAAGTTGACGAAGGCACCGAAGTCAGCGGTCTTGACGACCGTGCCTTCGTAGATCTGGCCAATTTCCGGCTCGGCAACGATCGAGTGGATCCACTTGCGGGCGGCTTCGATTTCCTTGCCCGAAGAGGAGGCAATCTTGACGGTGCCGTCGTCCTCGATGTTGATCTTCGCACCGGTCTTTTCGACGATTTCGCGGATGACCTTGCCGCCGGAGCCGATGACTTCGCGGATCTTGTCGACCGGAATGTTCATGACTTCGATGCGCGGAGCGAATTCGCCGAGCTGGCCACGGCTTTCGGTGATGGCCTTCGCCATTTCGCCGAGAATGTGGGCGCGGCCACCCTGGGCCTGGCCAAGAGCGACCTTCATGATCTCTTCGGTGATACCGGCGATCTTGATGTCCATCTGCAGCGAGGTGATGCCATCGGCAGTACCTGCGACCTTGAAGTCCATGTCGCCGAGGTGGTCTTCGTCACCGAGAATGTCGGAGAGGACGGCGAAGCGATCGCCTTCGAGGATCAGGCCCATGGCGATACCGGCAACCGGCTTGGCAAGCGGAACGCCTGCGTCCATCAGAGCAAGCGACGTGCCGCAGACGGTAGCCATCGAGGACGAGCCATTCGACTCGGTGATCTCGGAGACGACGCGCAGCGTGTAGGGGAACTGTTCGGCCGACGGCAGCATCGGGCGAATTGCTCGCCATGCCAGCTTGCCATGGCCGATTTCACGGCGACCTGGGGAGCCCATGCGGCCGGTTTCGCCAACCGAGTAGGGAGGGAAGTTGTAATGGAGCAGGAAGCGCTCCTTGTACATGCCCGTCAGGCTGTCGACATACTGCTCGTCTTCGCCGGTGCCGAGGGTGGCAACCACGATCGCCTGCGTTTCACCGCGGGTAAAGAGCGCCGAACCATGCGTGCGCGGCAGAAGGCCGACTTCCGATACGATCGGACGAACGGTTTCGAGGTCGCGGCCGTCGATGCGGCTCTTGGTGTCGAGAATGTTCCAGCGGACGATCTTGGCCTGCAGGTGCTTGAAGATTGCGCCGACTTCTTCGGCCGTGTAGCGGGCTTCGCCTTCTTCCGGGAGGAAGTGCGCCTTTACCTTCGCCTTGACGGCGTCGACGGCGGCGTAGCGGTCGGCCTTCTGAGTGATCTTGTAGGCTTCGCGAAGTTCACCTTCGGCAAGGCCGAGCATTTCGGATTCGAGAGCGGAATAGTCTTCCGGCTGGAAGTCACGCGGTTCCTTGGCAGCAACTTCGGCGAGCTTGATGATCGCGTCGAGAACCGGCTGGAAGCCCTTGTGGCCGAACATGACGGCGCCGAGCATGACGTCTTCCGGAAGCTCCTTGGCTTCGGATTCGACCATCAGGACGGCATCGTATGTGCCGGCGACGACGAGGTCGAGGCTCGATTCATCCATCTCGTCGAGATGCGGGTTGAGAACGTATTCGCCATTGATGTAGCCGACGCGTGCGCCGCCGACCGGGCCCATGAAGGGAACGCCTGATAGCGTCAGCGCCGCAGAGGTCGCGACCATGGACAGGATGTCCGGGTTGTTCTCGAGGTCGTGCTGGATGACGGTGACGACGACCTGCGTGTCGTTCTTGTAGCCTTCCGGGAAGAGCGGGCGGATCGGGCGGTCGATCAGGCGGGAAACGAGGGTTTCGTTTTCGCTCGGGCGACCTTCGCGCTTGAAGTAGCCGCCGGGGATCTTGCCGGCTGCATAGGTCTTTTCCTGATAGTTGACCGTCAGCGGGAAGAAGTCCTGGCCGGGCTTCGGTGCCTTGGCGGAAACGACGGTCGCAAGAACCACGGTTTCGCCGTAGGTGGCGAGCACAGCACCGTCAGCCTGACGGGCGATCTTGCCGGTCTCGAGCTTGAGCGGGCGGCCTGCCCACTCGATTTCTACTTTATGTGTATCGAACATGTCTTGTCCTTCAATGCAGCCAACGCGCCGTCTCCGTGAGGAGCAGCATAGCGTCGACCACAATCAGTGTGACGCATCACGGGCAAGACAACGGGAAGCTTCGAGCGGACGATTTCCCTTGGGAAATCGGGCCAAAGCTCTTGTGAAACTCTGGCCGAAAGCATCCGGCAATCCTGCCCCATGACAGGTCAACGGTTGGTTTGGCAGATCCGGCCCATCCGGAACTGCCGTCTTTCCATTCACACAGATAGCGCGCGCCTGGAAAATGTCATCGGGAGACGCACTCCCGGAAAAACATTCGGCGGGCGAAGTGCTTCGCCCGC
>NZ_AJWE01000018.1:0-76330 GCF_000281145.1 Rhizobium sp. CF142
CGGCAGCCGCCGCTGCGAGCCTAAAAAACTGCTTCATTTTCGATACCCTCTCCTTCAGACCGCGTAGAGGCTAGTCAAATCGGTTTGAATTTCAAGTCGGAGAGGTGAGAGACACGGTTTTTTGTTGTCCAGCGGGCGGCTGTTCTTGCCGTCCGCTGGCGTTATTTGGCCTTTACATCACGATGACGCGGGTGCCGACATTGACGCGATCGTAAAGGTCGACCACGTCCTCGTTGCGCATGCGGATACAGCCGGAGGAGACGGCGCTGCCGATCGTCCAGGGCGCATTCGTGCCGTGAATGCGGTAGAGCGTGGAGCCGAGATACATGGCGCGCGCGCCAAGCGGGTTTTCCGGGCCGCCATCCATGCGGGCGGGAAGATAATGACCCTTGGCGGCTTCGCGGCTCACCATTTCCGACGGCGGCGTCCAATCCGGCCACTCCGACTTGCGGGTGATCTTGTGGGCGCCTGCCCATTCGAAGCCGGGCTTGCCGACACCCACGCCGTAGCGGCGGGCCTTGCCGCCATCCATGACGAGGTAGAGGAAGCGGTTGTTGGTGTCGATGATAAGCGTGCCGGGCCTTTCCTTGGTATCGTAATCGACGATCTGTGGCAGGAACTGCGGCTCGACCTGCCCACGGATGACGGGAACGCCGGGGCGGATGGCCGAAACGGTTTGCGGTGCCGGCTGCGGCGCGCGCTGGATGTACGTCCGGCGCTGCTGGAAAAGGCCGCGCTGCTGTACGACGACTGGCCGCTGGTAGACGACGGGACGAACCGAACCGCCGCCGAGCTGGTTGATCCAGGGGGCGGTGAGATCGGGGCTCAGCACCACGGGCGGACGGGAGGCGTAGCGGTCGTCTGCAAAGGCGGCCGTGGACAGAATGCCGAGCATTGCTGCGGCAAGGACAAGGGGTTTCATCATCGGACGAACTCTCTACAAATGGCCGAAAATGCGCTGGCGGAAATGTCCGCCTGCGGTCATGCTGCCACCACGTTCGCCAGCGAATGGTAAATGCGGATTCATTAAAAGGCGACGGACGGAATAAACTTTTCGTCAGGGTTACCGTTCGGTTTGGAAAGAAGGTTTGCAAATGGTAAAGCCGGATTCACAGCCGCAAAACGAGAAGAAAATATGAGCGAAACCGGCATCATCATCGGCGAGGACGGCAAGAGCCGCTGCCACTGGCACGCGAATCTGCCCGACTACCTGCGCTACCACGATGAGGAGTGGGGCAGGCCTGTCACCGATGACATCAGGCTCTTCGAGAAGATCTGCCTCGAAGGTTTCCAATCCGGTCTTTCCTGGCTGACGATCCTGCGCAAGCGCGAGAATTTCCGCGCCGCTTTCGCCGGCTTCGATTTCGAGAAGGTGGCGCGCTTTGGCGACGAGGATATCGCTCGCTGCCTTGCTGACGCCGGCATTATCCGCCATCGCGGCAAGATCGTATCGACGATCAACAATGCGCGTCGCGCAATCGATCTCAGGGACGAATTCGGTTCTCTCTCGCGCTACTTCTGGAACTATGAACCGCGGCAGGAAGATCGGCCTGCAGTCGTCGACCGCCAGCATATCGTTGCCAATCCGACCACCGCCACGTCAGTCAGGATTTCCAAGGATTTGAAGAAGCGCGGCTGGACCTTTGTCGGACCGACCACAGTTTATGCCTTCATGCAGGCTATGGGTCTCGTCAACGATCATCTCGAAGGCTGCTTCTGCCGCGCTGAAGTGGAGGCGATGCGCGCAGCATTGGTGCGCCCATGAAATCGCTTCTTGTGCTCGCCACAGCACTTTTCCTGTCCGCCTCCGCAGCCTTTGCGCAGACGCCCCAACTCGACCCGGGCGAGAAGATCGAAAAGCTGCAGTTCCCCGCCGTGACCATGCAATTGAAGGGTTGGACCAAATTCGGCAACAGCCATGTCTATACGCTGCCCGTGCGCGCCGGCCAGCATGTGAAGATCAGCTTCGAGACAAAGAGCAAATTCGCCTATCTCGCGATCTTCGATCTGTCGAAACCCGATGACGAAGCCTTTTTCGGCACGGACGAGGACGGCACCAGCTACGAGATGACAGTCAAGGAAAACGCCACCTGGCTGCTGCGCCCTTATTATTCCAAGGTCTCGCCGCGGCGCGGGCTCGGTGCGCCCTACAGCATCCTGATCGAGCCGCTTGCCGCCGCTCCTCAGGCTACGCAACCGGCGCCTGCCCAGCAGGAGCAGCCGTCGCTGTTTCCGAAGCGGAAATAGTGTCGCTTAGTGTAACCCGTCGATCAGCCCGCGCAATTCGCCGAGATGGACGATCCTGCGGAAGCGCGGCGCGTCCTTCGGCTCCTCGACCCGCTCCAGGACCCAGGTGAGTTCGTGGGGCACGAAGACCCCGTAGCTGCCGGCGGCAATGGCCGGCACGATATCGGACTTCAGCGAATTGCCGACCATCATCGCCCGCTCCGGCCCGTCGCCGACCTTGGAGAAGATGCGCCGATAGGTGACCGCCGTCTTGTCGGAGACGATCTCGACAGCATCGAAATAGTCGCCAAGTCCGGACTGGGCGAGCTTACGCTCCTGATCGAAGAGATCACCCTTGGTGATCACCACCAGCAAATATTTTCCGGCAAGCGTTTCCAGCGTGTCGCGCACATGCGGCAGGGTTTCGACCGGATGGGACAGAAGGTCGCGTCCGGTATCGAGGATTTTGGCGATCACACTCGCCGGCACCTTGCCCTCGGTGATCTCGATCGCCGTTTCGATCATCGACAGCGTGAAGCCTTTGATGCCGAAACCGTAGTGGGCGAGGTTGCGTTTTTCGGCTTCGAGAAGCCGCTCGGAAATCTTCGCGCCCTCGGCGAAATCGGTGAGAAGCCGGGTAAAATGCTCTTCCGTCAGTCTGTAATAATGTTCGTTCTGCCAGAGTGTGTCATCGGCATCGAAACCGATCGTCGTCAATGGTCGGGCGGTCATATACGCACCTCTAGAAATACGCCCTGTCTCTATAGGGCGGGCAATCTATTCCCAGCCTGTGTCGAGACAAGGGCGTCTCCACGGGGCCGTGTTCCGTTGAAAAACGCGGGCTGGCGACCTACATGAAAAGTGCCTCACCTTGCAGCCAGCCCCGGCTGTGCCTGTTACGCGCAGGCCAATAATCAAAAAATAGAGTTCAGCAGTCCGCAAGCCCCTATTGCGGCAGACACAAGGGAATTTCTCGACATGCGTTACAATCAACTCGGAAATACCGGACTTTTCGTATCTGAAATCTGCCTTGGAACCATGACATTCGGGGAGGCCAAGCAAGGCACCCCCTGGGGCGCCATTGCCGATGTCGACCAGAAGGCGGCCGATGAGATCGTCCAGCGTTCGCTGGATGCCGGCGTCAATTTCATCGATACCGCGGACGTCTATTCGTTTGGTGAATCCGAGCGATTGCTCGGCCAGGCACTGAAGAACCTCGGCGTGCCGCGCAAGGATGTCGTCATCGCCACCAAGGTCTATGGCGTGATGGGCGACAAGCCGAACGACCGAGGCGCCTCGCGCGGCCATATCATGGACTCAGTCGAAGCCAGCCTCAAGCGCCTGCAGACGGATCATATCGATCTCTACCAGATCCATGCCACCGATCCGGTCACCCCGATCGACGAGACGCTGCGCGCGCTCGACGATCTCGTCTCCCGTGGGCTCGTGCGTTACGTCGGCGTGTCCAACTGGCAGGCATGGCGCATCGCCAAGGCGCTCGGCATTTCCGAGCGTAAGGACTATGCCCGTTTTGAGACCGTGCAGGCCTACTATTCGATTGCCGGCCGTGACCTCGAACGCGATATCGTGCCGCTGCTGCAGGAAGAAAAGCTCGGCCTCATGGTCTGGTCGCCGCTCGCTGGCGGCCTGCTCTCGGGCAAGTATGGTCCGGGCGCACCAGGCAATGGTGAAGGCCGCCGTGCCAATTTCGACTTCCCGCCTGTCGACAAGGACCGGGCCTGGGCCTGTGTCGCCGTTATGCGCGAAATCGCCGAAAAGCATGACGTGAGCGTCGCCACCGTGGCGCTTGCCTATATCCTCGCCAAGCCCTTCGTCACGACCGTCATCATCGGCGCCAAGCGTGTCGACCAGCTCGACCAGAACCTTGCAGCCGTCACGCTGAAGCTCGATGCCGAGGAGATCAAGAAACTCGATGAGGTCAGCGCGCTCGCTCCGGAATATCCGGGCTGGATGCTTTCCCGCCAGGCTGCCGGCCGCCGCCCGGTCGATTTCGAGCCCAAGGCCTGATCAGGCAAAGGCCTGATTGAAAAGGGCCGCCGTTCCGACGGCGGCCCCTTTTATTCTTGCTGTCGGCTTATTTGGCGTGGGCCTTCAGCCAGGCATTCATCTCTGCGATTTCAGCCTCCTGCGCCTTGATAACACTCTCGGCAAGTTTGCGGATTTCCGGATCCTTTCCGTACTGCAGCTCGATCTTTGCCATGTCGATCGCTCCCTGATGGTGAGGGATCATGCTGCGGACGAAATCCACATCGGTATCGCCGCTTAGTTTGATCATCATATCCTTGTGCATCCTGTCATTGGCCTCTGTGAAAGCCTGGCTGGACGGGCCGTGGCCGCCCATGTGCTTGGACATGTCCATGGTCGACATATCCTCGGCAAAGGCGGGTGCAGCGAAAGCGATGATGGCGGAAAGAGTGATGATTTTCAAAGGCATGAGTATTCCTTCCTCTGTCTGGCAATAGGGTCTAATGGCAGCGTATTGCTGCCGCTCTGCAAAAGGGATCGTTAGATGAAGCGGGGAGGCGGCGCCTGCGGTACCGGTCTGTTGCCCCTCAGCGCCCGGTCGAGAGCCGGAGACGGATAGGCGAAAACATGCTTGCCGCCATCGGCAAGCAGATCGGCCGGCGGCAGCACCATGCAGGCGGCGCAGAGCGGCATATGGGCAACGCCTGTGGAGCAAGGGTCTTTCGCATAATCGGCCTTGGCCGACATGTCAGGCATGGCCATGCCCTCGATGTGATGATGCGCTGTGCTGGCTTCGGTCTGTACCGCCATGTTCATCGATGCGCAGGTCGGGCAGCCAGCCCATGCCGACAGGGTGCTGTAGACCAGCCAGCCGAAAAACATCGTCATGAGAGCCAAAGCGCGCATGCGAGAAACATAGGCAAGCCCAGGTGAAAAGCCAAGCCGCTCACCAGGCGGCAATGACCTTGTGAACGATCTGGTAGTCACGACTTTCTTCGCCAAGCGGTGCGACGGGCCAGTCCCAGCCGGCCTTCGCCTCGGGCGGCGCCACGCCATGCAGCAGGTCGGCTTCCTCATGTACTTTGCCGGTCCGGTCGATGACCACGTAGGAGATGTCGGTCACCAGGCAGGTGCGGCAGGGCTGAGCCGCCAGCCCCCCGATATGCGCCGCTACCAGCCGCTCAACGGTATCTTCGGGCATCCCGGAGGGAGCTTCCGCCTCATATCGTCGTTTGACGCCCCGGCCGATCTGCGAGAGCAGGTTGGCGGAAACGACGAAATCGAGATAGGGCACGCTGCGCAGGAAGCCGAGCGGCTCCGGATCGTGTCCTGCCTTCAGGTCGTCATAGCCGGAGAGATCGCGTTCGATCAGCCGCACGTTCCGATAGCGCTTGCCTCTCAGCCGCAGGCGCACGGAGGCCAGATGCACGAGATCGACAAGCACGACCGTATCGAAACTCCCAGCCAGATCCTCGATCGGCACGTCCCGGAGCAATCCGGACCCGAGCACGACTGCGGTCCGCCGCTGTGACAGGCCTGATATCGCGGCGCGAATGGCATCCTTGCTCTTGGCCTCATGGACCGCCCAATCGCGGCTGCAGCGGCCGGCGCGTGACCACAGATTGACCGAATAGCGCACGAAGCGGCGCTGCGCGCTGCCCGTAAGCGCTGATGTGGCGAGATACTGAAGCGCTTCCGCGATCATGGCTATATCCTGATATCAGGTCCTTTCCGCATCGTTCCATCGATTCTGGTCGCCATATCAAGGCCCTTGCCCTTGCCGCTACCCGCCCAATCCGCTAGGAAACCGCCACTGTCACATATGTGGAAATCCCCCGAAATGAACGACAAGCAGAAGAAACCGCAAAAGCTCAAGGCCCGCCTTCCGCGCGGCTTTGTTGACCGCTCAGCAGCCGATCTCCGCGCCGTCAACGAAATGACTGCGAAGATCCACGAGGTCTATGAGCATTATGGTTTCGATCCGGTCGAGACGCCGCTGCTTGAATATACCGATGCGCTCGGCAAGTTCCTGCCCGATAGCGACCGTCCGAACGAGGGTGTCTTCTCGCTACAGGACGACGACGAGCAGTGGATGTCGCTGCGCTACGACCTGACGGCGCCGCTCGCCCGTCATGTGGCGGAGAATTTCAACGAGATCCAGCTTCCCTACCGCACCTATCGCGCCGGTTACGTCTTCCGCAACGAGAAGCCGGGTCCGGGCCGTTTCCGCCAGTTCATGCAGTTCGATGCCGATACCGTAGGTGCGCCCGGCGTCCAGGCCGATGCCGAAATGTGCATGATGATGTCCGATACGCTGGAAGCACTCGGCATCAAGCGCGGCGATTACGTCATCCGCGTCAACAACCGCAAGGTTCTGGATGGCGTGCTCGAAGCGATCGGCCTCGGCGGCGATGACAAGGCCGGCCAGCGTCTCAATGTGTTGCGCGCCATCGACAAGCTCGACAAGTTCGGCCCCGAAGGTGTCGCCCTGCTGCTCGGCCCCGGCCGCAAGGATGAGTCAGGCGATTTCACCAAGGGCGCCGGCCTTGATCAGAGCCAGATCGAGAAGGTCCTCTTCTTCGTCGGCATCAAGAACTATGCCGAAAGTGCCGCCCAGCTGGCAGAGCTGGTCGCCGGCACGAGCAAGGGCGTCGAAGGCGTCGAGGAGCTGAATTTCATCGGCGCGCTCGTCACCAGCGCCGGCTATCAGTCCGACCGCATCAAGATCGATCCCTCTGTCGTGCGCGGCCTCGAATATTATACCGGCCCGGTCTATGAGGCCGAACTGCTCTTCGACGTCACCAACGAAAAGGGCGAGAAGGTCGTCTTCGGCTCCGTCGGCGGCGGCGGCCGGTATGACGGTCTCGTCTCCCGCTTCATGGGCCAGCCGGTTCCGGCCACGGGCTTTTCGATCGGCGTCTCGCGCCTGATGACGGCGCTGAAGAACCTCGGAAAGCTCGGCCAGCAGGATATCATCGAGCCGGTGCTCGTCACCGTCATGGACGGCGATGTCGAGGCGATGGGCCGCTACCAGCGCTTCACGCAGCAGCTTCGCGCCGCCGGCATCCGTGCCGAGATGTTCCAAGGCAACTGGAAGAAGTTCGGCAATCAGCTGAAATATGCCGACCGCCGCGGCTGCCCGATCGCCATCATTCAGGGCGGCGACGAGCGTGCTGAGGGCGTCGTGCAGATCAAGGATCTCATCGAAGGCAAGCGCCTGTCCGGCGAGATCGAGGACAACACGACCTGGCGCGAGGCGCGCGTGGCACAGGAAACCGTGCCGGAAGGTGATCTCGTCGCCAAGGTGAAGGAAATCCTCGCCGCCCAGGCGGAGGACCGGAAGAGGGCGGGCTGATATGGCCCTCATCAACCTCCCCGCATTCTCCGGCGAGCTTCTGGATGAATTTTCCGCCCGCAAGGCGGAGCGTATCGACACGCCGGTCATCCAGCCGGCCGAGCCCTTTCTCGATATCGCCGGCGAGGATCTTCGCCGGCGTATCTTCATGACGGAAAGCGAAACCGGCGCCAGCCTCTGCCTGCGCCCGGAATTCACCATTCCCGTCTGTCTGCGCCATATCGAGAGCGCGACGGGCACGCCGAAGCGCTACTCCTATCTCGGCGAAGTCTTCCGCCAGCGCCGCGACGGCAGCAATGAATTCTATCAGGCAGGCATCGAGGATCTCGGCGATATCAATCTCGCCAGTGCCGATGCCCGCGCGATCGGCGATGCCGTTGGCATCCTGTCCCGCTTGCTGCCCGGTCGGCAACTCTCCGTCACGATCGGCGATCAGGCCGTCTTCGAAGCTGTGGTGCAGGCGCTCGGCCTGCCGGTCGGCTGGCAGAAGCGGCTGATCCATGCTTTCGGCAATATGATGCAACTGGAGACTCTGCTGGCGGGTCTCGTCAGCCCGCAATTTGTCACCGGCCTCGACGATAAGGTTGCTCAGTTGGTCGGCCTCGAGGATGAGGTAGCGCTGATTGCCTATATCGACGAGACCATGCAGGTGACCGGCTATTCCACCAATGCCAGCCGCTCGCCGCAGGAGATCGCCCGTCGGCTGAGGGAAAAGCTTGTCCTGTCCGAAACCCGGCTCGATGACGCAGCCTTCCACGTGCTGGAGCAGTTCCTGTCGCTCAAGGTGCCGCTCGTCAACGCATCGGCAGCGCTTTCGCATTTCGCCGACGCGGCAGGGCTGAAGCTCGGCAATGCGCTTGCGCGTTTCGATGGCCGTGTGGCGGCACTTTCCAATGCCGGCGTCGATCTTTCGCTCATCGAATACCGCGCTGCCTTCGGTCGTCCGCTCGATTATTACACCGGCCTCGTCTTCGAGGTCATGGCTGAAGGTTCCACGGCGGTTCTCGCCGGCGGTGGCCGTTTCGACAGGCTGTTGACCTTCCTGGGCGCGAAGGATCGCATTCCCGCCGTCGGCTTCTCCCTCTGGCTCGACCGTATCGAAACCGAAAGGGCAGCCGCATGACGATCACCATTGCGCTTCCCTCCAAGGGCCGCATGAAGGACGACTGCTCTGATATCTTCGAGCGCGCCGGCCTGAAAATCTATGCCGTCGGCAATGACCGCTCCTATCGCGGCCGCGTCGAAGGCTGGGACGATGTGGAAATCGCCTTCCTCTCGGCGTCGGAAATTTCCCGCGAACTCGGCAACGGCTCTATCGATTTCGGCGTTACCGGCGAAGACCTCGTGCGCGAAGGACTGGCGGAGGCCGACAAGCGGGTGGAATTCTGCGCCCGGCTCGGCTTCGGCCATGCCGATGTCGTCGTCGCCGTGCCGGAAATCTGGCTGGATGTCGATACGATGGCTGACCTTGTGGATGTCGCTGCCGATTTCCGCGCCCGTCATGGCCGACGTCTGGCGATCGCCACGAAATACTGGCGCCTGACCCAGCAGTTCTTCTCCAGCCAGCACGGTATCCAGCTCTACCGCATCGTCGAGAGCCTCGGCGCCACCGAAGGCGCACCCGCTTCCGGTTCGGCCGATATCATCGTCGATATCACCTCCACCGGCTCCACACTGCGCGCCAATCACCTCAAGGTGCTCTCCGATGGCGTCATCCTGCGCTCGGAAGCCTGCCTCGTGCGCGCCCGCAAGGATGCCCATGCCGATACGCCCACGGTGACGGCGATCGTCGAGGCTGTCCGCTCGGTTCTCTGATCACGTTGTTGAACATGCAAAACCCGCCGTCAGGAGAGACGGCGGGTTTTCGTGTTTTGGAGGAAATGGAATTAGCGGGCGGCGACGGCCTGCAGGCCGCGGCGTGCGTCGATCGAATAGGCACCGGCACCGACGGTGGCAAGCAGGATGTACGCGCCGGCCAGTGTGATGTTCTTCATGACCATAATCTGGTTGAGGATATTCACGAGTTCCGCGCCACTTGCGTAGGGCAGATGGAAGACAACGGCCGTGAAGACACAGAAGCCAGCGAGCAGCCAGCCGACAATGCGGACCTGGAAGCCCGTGAGAACCGCAAGGCCGGCCAGTAGTTCGAAGAGGCCTGCAACATAGGCCAGGAGGGTTGCTGCCGGCAGGCCGGCACCGGCGATCATGCCGGCAGTACCGGCAGCATCGGTTACCTTGCCGAAGCCGGCAAGGATGAACATGAAGGACAGAAGAATGCGGGCGAGAAGGATGAGGGCGTTATTCGTATTCGACATGGACGTTGCTCCGTTGAATGGCTCTTGAGGTCTTGATGCCCCGGCACCGTGTTGGACCTCGGATGCCCTCTATTTCGCCTTTTTCTGACGTTGGGGAAAGATAAACGTCAGCGGACAGTTTGTTCACTAATATGAAACGATCGGTTGGCTTGCCTTGTATGGCGGCTGTCTTTTATGGTCGCCGCCTCACCCAAGGAGAAACCGATGGCAGATCTTTCCGCATTTCCGATCACCAGCCGCTGGCCGGCGAAGAACCCCGACATTATCCAGCTTTATTCGCTTCAGACGCCGAATGGCGTGAAGATTTCAGTGGCGCTGGAGGAACTCGCGCTGCCCTATGAGCCCCATTATGTGTCCTTCGCGACGACGGATCAGAAGACGGCGGAATTCGTATCGCTGAACCCAAACGGCCGTATCCCGGCAATCATCGATCCCAACGGCCCGGATGGAAAGCCGATCGGGCTCTTCGAATCCGGCGCTATCCTGCTCTATCTGGCGGAAAAGACCGGCAAGCTGATCCCGGCCGATGCTGCAGGCCGCTATGAAACCATCCAATGGGTCTTTTTCCAGATGGCGGGTATTGGCCCGATGTTTGGCCAGTTTGGCCATTTCTACAAATTCGCCGCCGACAAGGTCGCCAACAATTCCTACCCGGTGGAGCGCTACCGCGATGAGGCCAAGCGCCTGTTGAGCGTGCTGGAAAGCCGCCTGCAGGGCCGCCAGTGGATCATGGGCGACGAATACACCATCGCCGACATCACCACCTTCCCGTGGATCCGCGGCGCCGATATCTTCTATGGCGGCCGCGAAGTGCTGGACTATGCGAAGTTCCCCGCCGTCATGGACTGGCTGCAGCGCTGCATCGCCCGCCCGGCAAGCGAGAAGGGCCTCAACATTCCGGTCAAGCCCGACTGACATTCTTCGGATTGAAACAGAAAGGCCGGTCTCGCGACCGGCTTTTTCTTATGCCCACGCGGGCAGATTACTGCCGGCTGGCAATCTGGCTGGCGCCTTCCAGCTTGAAGCGCGGGAAGACGAAAACGCCGACCATGCTACCGCTGTATTTTTCTTCCAGCCCGTTGGATTCGCCCATGCAGAAGAGCGGCTGGCGAAAGCCGTTCGGCATGATGATGGTCGTCGAAAAGCAGAAGGATGAGGAAAGCGTCGCAGCCTGCTCGAAGAGCTGCAGAACGTGGTTGCGGTCCTTGGAATCGTAACAGCGCACCAGGCTCAACAGGCCGCATTCCTGCGCCAGGAGACCGTGCAGCATCGCGCTCCACTCGCCGAGCCTGATGACTCCAGTCGAAAAGTCTCCGATCCAGCTTTCGGAAACGGAAAACTGCGCCAACATGTCGTGATTATGATTGTTGTAGTCCAGCGAGCCGGGCATCAAGGGTGCGGCAGCATTGGCTTTGGCGATCTTAAACAAGGCGTTCCCCAGTTCGGGTGCGGCTCCCCTGCCACACACTCGGCAAACACAAAGAAACAGGATCACGCAGCGCCAGGCATCATGCCTGTGCTTTCACCTTGCTGAAACAGTTGTCCGGCCGCGCCTTTGATGGTCGCCGCTCGAATGTCTCCTGCAAGATTTAATCTCGTATGTTCGCGGAGACCTTCGAAAGCCCGAATGTTCACGCGTGGCCTTTGGCGTATCCGGTCTCGTCTGAGGCGAGAATTCTTCCGGGGCGAACGTCAATTGCAGCGCGGATTTATAGGAACTTTTGCGCAAACGGCAACGGCTTTTTCCGGGGCGTTAGGTTGACGTTATGATTGGATTTTGCCCGGACTGCGCGTTATCCGCTAATTTTGTGGGCAAAAGTCTCATTTATGCGTTGTGGAAACGGTTTCACAGATACCATAGCATGCAGTTTTAGTAAATTAGACGGCTCTGAGACCAAATTTCCTTAAAGGGGAAAATGCGAAATACGCAAGCCTCGCGAAAGCTTCGGACCAAAAACGGCGCCTTAAGTCGCAGCTTAAGCCGCGATTATTTTCGAATCGGCTGAATAAAAAAGGGCGATCCGAAGACCGCCCTTCCTGTTCCGGAGACCGGAATGGATATCAGTGATGGCTTACGCCTATCACATCATGTCCATACCGCCCATACCGCCCATGCCGCCCGGCATTGCCGGAGCGTCCTTCTTCGGCAGCTCGGCGATCATGGCTTCCGTGGTGATCAGCAGCGAAGCAACCGAAGCTGCGTTCTGCAGAGCCGTACGGACAACCTTGAGCGGGTCGACGATGCCCATGGCGATCATGTCGCCATATTCGGACGTCTGGGCGTTGTAGCCGTAATTGTCTTCGTTCTTGTCGAGAACCTTACCGACAACGATCGAAGCTTCATCACCGGCGTTTTCCGCGATCTGGCGAACCAGAGACTGCAGGGCGCGGCGAACGATGTTGACGCCGGCTTCCTGATCCTGGTTTTCACCCTTGACGGTGATCTTCGTGGAGGAGCGCAGGAGAGCAATACCGCCGCCTGGGACGATACCTTCCTGAACAGCAGCGCGCGTCGCGTTGAGAGCGTCGTCGATGCGGTCCTTCTTTTCCTTCACTTCGACTTCCGTCGAACCGCCGACGCGGATAACGGCAACGCCGCCAGCGAGCTTGGCAAGACGTTCCTGCAGCTTCTCGCGGTCGTAATCGGAGGTGGTTTCTTCGATCTGGGCCTTGATCTGGGCAACACGGCCTTCGATGTCGGACTTGGCGCCAGCGCCGTCGACGATCGTGGTGTTTTCCTTGGAGATCGAAACCTTCTTGGTGCGGCCGAGCATGTCGAGGGTGACAGACTCGAGCTTGATGCCGAGGTCTTCGGAGATGACAGTGCCGCCCGTCAAGATGGCGATGTCTTCAAGCATGGCCTTGCGGCGGTCGCCGAAGCCCGGAGCCTTGACAGCAGCAATCTTCAGACCGCCGCGCAGCTTGTTAACGACGAGCGTAGCAAGAGCTTCGCCTTCGACGTCTTCAGCGATGATGAGGAGCGGCTTGCCGGTCTGAACGACAGCTTCGAGAACCGGGAGCATGGACTGCAGGTTCGAGAGCTTCTTTTCGTGCAGGAGGATGAAGGCGTCTTCGAGGTCAGCAACCATCTTTTCCGGGTTGGTGACGAAGTAAGGGCTGAGGTAGCCGCGGTCGAACTGCATGCCTTCGACGACTTCGAGCTCGGTTTCAGCGGTCTTGGCTTCTTCGACGGTGATAACACCTTCGTTGCCGACCTTCTGCATGGCTTCAGCAATGTCGAGACCGACCTGCTTGTCGCCGTTTGCAGAGATCGTGCCGACCTGGGCAACTTCTTCCGAGGTGGAGATCTTCTTGGCCTTGGCCTGGAGATCCTTGACGACTTCAGCAACGGCGAGATCGATGCCGCGCTTCAGGTCCATCGGGTTCATGCCGGCAGCAACAGCCTTGTTGCCTTCGCGAACGATGGCCTGTGCGAGAACCGTTGCAGTCGTGGTGCCGTCGCCGGCGACGTCGTTGGTCTTTGAAGCAACTTCGCGGACCATCTGGGCGCCCATGTTTTCGAACTTGTCTTCAAGTTCGATTTCCTTGGCGACCGAAACACCGTCCTTGGTGATGCGCGGAGCGCCGAAGGACTTGTCGATAACGACGTTGCGGCCCTTAGGACCAAGCGTGACCTTCACTGCGTCAGCGAGGACGTCGACGCCGCGCAGCATCTTTTCGCGCGCGCTGCGGCCGAACTTTACTTCTTTAGCTGCCATTTTGAGAACTCCTGAAAAGGGGTGTCAGCGATTTCGATGAAAGACAATCGGCCGATTAGCCGATGATGCCCATGATGTCGGCTTCCTTCATGATCAGAAGGTCTTCGCCGTCGATCTTGACTTCCGTGCCCGACCACTTGCCGAACAGGATACGGTCGCCAGCCTTGACGTCGAGCGGAACGACCTTGCCGGATTCGTCACGAGCGCCGGAACCGACGGCGACGATTTCGCCTTCCTGCGGCTTTTCCTTGGCGGTGTCCGGGATGATGATGCCACCCTTGGTCTTCGCTTCGGATTCAACGCGACGGACGACGACGCGATCGTGAAGCGGGCGGAAATTGGTGCTTGCCATTGCTAATCCCTCGATCAAATGACATTCGCGGACCGGGTTGGCCCACAATGAAAGTGTTAGCACTCAACTCCCGTGAGTGCTACCGCCGTGCATTTAGGGATGGCTCCAGAAGGAGTCAAGAAGAGCCATCACGGATTTTTGTGCCGGAATTGTGGAGACAGGCAGGATTTGTCCGGCTTGGTTACCGAGCTTTGCTCACGCCCGGCTTTTGAACCCCGGCGTTCTTCGCCTGACGCAGAAAATGCCTTGCCATTGAAGCCCGCCTTTGCAATGTCACCGGTGACTGAAAGCGAAGCAGGAAAGCGGAATGGCAAAGCGGATTGCGAACTTCTCCGAGATCACCGATCGATACGATGCGGTGCTCTGCGATGTCTGGGGCGTCGTGCATAACGGCGTCGATCCGTTCCCGAAGGCAGGCGAGGCGCTGCAGGCGGCCCGCGCCGCCGGCCTGACCGTCGTCCTCATCACCAATTCGCCGCGCGTCTCCTGGCAGGTCGTCGAGCAGCTGCGCCAGATCGGCGTGCCTGACAGTGCCTATGACCGTATCGTCACCTCTGGCGACGTCACCCGCGCGCTGATTGCCGAAGGCCCGCGCGAGGTCTTCCTGCTCGGCCCTGAGCGCGACAATCCGATCCTTGAAGGCCTCGATATCGAGCGTGCTGCTGCGGGCGACGCCACCTCCGTCGTCTGCACCGGCTTTTTCGACGACGAGACGCAGACGCCCGAGGACTACACGGACATGCTGCTGGATTTCAAAGCCCGCAACGTGCCGATGATCTGCGCCAATCCCGACCTCGTGGTCGAGCGCGGTCACCGCATCATTCCCTGCGCCGGCGCCATGGCCGCCTATTATGAGCAACTCGGAGGCTCCACCCGGATCGCCGGCAAGCCACACCGGCCGATCTATGAGGCCACACTTGCCGCTGCCCGCGAGGTCCGTGGTGATTTCCCTATCGACCGTGTGCTGGCGATTGGCGACGGCATGCCGACGGATGTTCGCGGCGCCTTGAATTATGGCCTCGACCTCCTCTACATCAGCGGTGGTATCCACGCGAAGGAATATACGCTGCACGGCGAGACCGACGAGGCGATCCTGCACGCCTATCTCGAACGGGAAAAGGCAGCGCCGAAGTGGTGGATGCCGCGCCTCGCATAAGAGAATTGAAGCCGATGACCGTTTTTCACCGCAATGAAACCCGCGATCCGCTACCCGAGCATCTGAAGGGCGGTGTCATCGCCATCGGCAATTTCGACGGCGTCCATCGCGGCCATCAATCGGTGCTGAACCGGGCTCTCGATATTGCAAAAGAGCGCGGCATTCCCGCCCTGGTGCTCACATTCGAGCCGCATCCGCGCACCGTCTTCAAGCCGGATGCGCCGGTCTTCCGCCTGACGCCGGCGCCCTTCAAGGCCCGTATCCTGGAAGAGCTGGGCTTCAACGCAGTCATTGAATACCCCTTCAACTACGAATTCTCGCAGCGTTCGGCGGAAGAGTTCATTCATTCCATCCTGAAGGACTGGCTCGGCGCCTCTGAGGTGGTGACCGGCTTCGATTTCCATTTCGGCCGCGGCCGCGAGGGTGGGCCTGCCTTCCTGATGGATGCCGGCAACAGATATGGTTTCGGCGTCACCCTGATCGACGCATTCCGCGACGAGAACACGGATGTCGTTTCATCGAGCCATATCCGCGCGCTGCTGAAGGACGGCGATGTCTCCTCGGTCGCCGCCATGCTCGGCTATCATTATACGGTCCAGTCGAAGGTGATCGATGGCGAGAAGCTCGGCCGCCAGCTCGGCTTCCCGACCGCCAATATGCAGCTGCCGCCGGAGGTCGAACTTGCAGCCGGCATTTACGCCGTTCGTTTCCGCCTCGAAAACGGCAAGCTCTATGATGCGGTGGCAAGCTACGGCCGGCGTCCAACGGTGACGGAAAACGGCGTGCCGTTGCTCGAAACCTATCTTTTCGATTTCAGCGGCGATCTCTACGGCCAGACCTGTTCGGTCTCCTTCTTCGGCTATCTGCGCCCCGAACTGAAGTTCGACGGGCTCGATCCGCTCGTCGCGCAGATCAAGCGCGACGAGGAGGAGGCAAGGGCACTGCTGGCAGGTGTGAGACCGCTCGGCGAGCTCGACCGGAAGCTGTGTTTCGATTGACCTCAGGCCGTGCCGAGCGCGGGCTGTGATTTCTGGCGCGGCAACGGCGGGAAAGCGAGTGCAATGGCTGCCGCACCGAGCCCGACCAGCGCGGAGCCGATGAAGAGCCAAGAGTAGTTGGCATAGGTATCGTAGATCCAGCCGCCGATCAGCGGGCCGAAGGCCATACCGATGCTGGAAAGCATCGTTGCCGCCCCGAAGACAGTGCCGATGATGCGCGGACCGAAATATTCACGCGCCAGCACAGCATAGAGCGGCATCACCCCGCCATAGGCGCTGCCGAAGATGACGGCGAGCGCATAGAACTCCCCGAGCTTGCTGACGGCAAGATAGGTGGCAAGGGCCGCCGCCTGCACCAGCAGGCCGGCGATGATGACCGGCTTCACGCCGATCCGGTCTGCCAGCGTACCATAGAGCAGGCGCCCGCCGAGACCGGCAAGTCCCTCGACACTGTAGATGCTGACGGCTGCCATCGGGGCCACGCCACAGAACGTTGCGTAGCTCACCATATGGAAGATCGGTCCGGAATGGGCGGCACAGCAGGCGAAGAAGGTCAGCCCGAGCACGATGAACTGCGGCGAGCGGAAAACCTTCCACAGATTGGGGGCACCGCCATCGCCTGATACGATGGCCTCATGCGTATCCTGCGGTGGCGACGACCGTCGACGCACGAGAAGTGCTGCCGGGATCATCAGGATGAGTGCACCGATGCCGATGATCATCATCGCCGGGCGCCATTCATAGGCGGTGATCAGCCAGCGAGCGAAGGGCGAGATCGTCATCGGCGCAACACCCATGCCCGCCGAAACCAGCGAGACGGCAAGGCCGCGGTTCTCGTCGAACCACTCCGTCGTCGCGGCGATCATCGGTGCGAAGAAGGCACTGGCCGAAAGCCCGACCAGCACGCCATAGGTCAGCTGGAACTGCAGAAGCGTTTCCGCGCGGCTGGCAAGCATCAGCGCCAGCCCGAGGATGACGGAGCCGATCAGCACCACCGGGCGCGGCCCATATCGGTCGCTGGCGGCACCCCAGAAGAAGCCGCCTATGCCCATGACGATGAAATTGAGCGTCATCGCGCTGGCGATGCCGGCATGCGACCAGCCGGTCGCGTCGGCGATCGGTTGCTGAAAAATGGCGAGAGAAAACATGGCGCCGAGGGCAACGCACGTCATCAGTGCGCCGGCCGCGACGATTACCCAACGATAGGAACTGCTCATATCCTCATCACTCCTTGCGGGCGGGTTTGATCGGCATGATGAATTTCCCATGCCTGTGAGTCAAAGACGTTCGGGCAAGGGGGAATTCGACAGGGACTTCGGATTTTTTGCATTGGGAGCAGTAAATCGTCACCGTCTTCGTCAATCTCCTCGCGCCAGCGACGGGAATTGCAACAAGCCACAGGCGTTCGGCCGCGGCATTTTCGCAGCGGCTGGAGACTGAAATCCCTCTTCCTTTTCCAGCAAAAAGCGCCTATGAACCGGCGCAATGAGTAAATTCCGGCTGGCGCATTCGATACGAATTATCGGCCCGGTCTTCCGCGCGCGCTGAGCGGCCGGAAGGTCCGGGTTTTCGGCGCTTGGCTTGCGCGAGCGCTTTCCGTCACCATAGATTTCATATCCGCGTGCCCTTGTCCGGGCCGCCAGAAGCGATTGTCACACATGACCGAAACAGCCGAAAAGATCGATTACTCGAAGACCCTCTATCTGCCCGAAACGGATTTCCCGATGCGCGCCGGCCTGCCGCAGAAGGAGCCCGAGCTCGTTGCCCGCTGGCAGAAGATGGATCTCTACAAGAAGCTGCGTGCCTCGGCCGCCGGCCGCGAAAAATTCGTCCTGCACGACGGCCCGCCCTATGCCAATGGCAACATCCATATCGGCCACGCGCTGAACAAGATCCTCAAGGATGTCATCACCCGCTCCTTCCAGATGCGCGGTTACGATTCCAACTACGTTCCCGGCTGGGACTGCCACGGCCTGCCGATCGAATGGAAGATCGAGGAAGAAAACTACCGCGCCAAGGGCAAGGCCAAGCCTGACCTGACCGAGCCGTCGGCGATGATCGAATTCCGCCGCGAATGCCGCGCCTATGCTGAAAAGTGGATCGCCATCCAGGGCGGCGAGTTCCAGCGCCTCGGCATCGTTGGCGATTTCGAAAACCCGTACCTGACGATGAACTTCCACGCCGAAAGCCGCATCGCAGGCGAACTCCTGAAGATCGCCAAGAGCGGCCAGCTCTACCGCGGCTCCAAGCCGATCATGTGGTCGGTCGTCGAGCGCACGGCGCTCGCGGAAGCCGAAGTCGAGTATCATGACTATGAGAGCGACACGATCTGGGTGAAGTTCCCGATGGCGAAGGGCTCCGATGCCCTCAAGGACGCTTTCGTCGTCATCTGGACGACCACGCCCTGGACGATCCCCGGCAATCGGGCGATCGCCTATTCCTCGCGCGTTGCCTACGGCCTCTATGAAGTTACGGCTGCCGAGAACGATTTTGGTCCGCGCCCGGGCGAAAAGCTGATCTTTGCCGATAATCTCGCTGAGGAATCCTTCGCCAAGGCAAAGCTGCAGTACAAGCGTCTCGCCGACGTCACTGCTGCAGATCTCGCCGGCGCCACCTGCGCTCATCCGCTTAAGGGCCTCGAGGGCGGCTACGAGTTTTTGGTGCCGTTGCTCGATGGCGATCACGTCACCGACGATGCCGGTACCGGCTTTGTGCACACCGCACCGAGCCACGGCCGCGAAGACTTCGATGTCTGGATGGCGCATGGTCGCGAGATCGAGGCGCGCGGCATCGACACCAAGATCCCGTTCCCGGTCGATGACGGCGGCTTCTATACCGCTGACGCCCCCGGCTTCGAAGGCGCGCGCGTCATCGACGACAACGGCAAGAAGGGCGATGCCAACGATCGCGTCATCAAGGCCCTGATCGAGCGTGGTGCTCTCTTTGCCCGCGGCCGCCTGAAGCACCAGTATCCGCATTCCTGGCGCTCCAAGAAGCCGGTCATCTTCCGCAACACGCCGCAGTGGTTCGTCTACATGGATAAGACCCTGGCGGATGGCACGACGCTGCGCACCCGCGCGCTGAAGGCGATCGATGATACGCGTTTCGTGCCGGCTGCCGGCCAGAACCGCCTGCGCGCCATGATCGAACAGCGCCCGGACTGGGTTCTGTCGCGTCAGCGCGCCTGGGGTGTGCCAATCTGCGTCTTCGTCGACGAGCAGGGCCAGGTGCTGCAGGACGATGCCGTCAACCAGCGCATTCTCGATGCTTTCGATGCCGAAGGCGCCGATGCCTGGTTTGCCGAAGGCGCCAAGGAGCGTTTCCTCGGCAACGAGCATGACCCGGCCAAGTGGTCGCAGGTCATGGATATCCTCGATGTCTGGTTCGACTCGGGGTCGACCCACACCTTCACGCTGGAAGACCGCCCCGACCTGAAATGGCCGGCCGATCTCTATCTCGAAGGCTCCGACCAGCATCGCGGCTGGTTCCACTCCTCGCTGCTGGAATCGGCGGCGACCCGCGGCCGTGCGCCTTACAACGCCGTCCTCACCCATGGTTTCACCATGGACGAGAAGGGCGAGAAGATGTCGAAGTCGAAGGGCAATGTAACCGCACCTCAGGAAGTGATGAAGGATGCCGGCGCCGACATCCTGCGCCTCTGGGTCATGACCTCTGACTACGCGGACGATCTGCGCGTCGGCAAGACGATCATCCAGACCAATGTCGATGCCTATCGCAAGCTGCGCAACACCATCCGCTGGATGCTCGGCACGCTGGCACATGACAAGGGCGAAGTCATCGCGCTCTCGGATCTGCCGGAGCTGGAACAGCTGATGCTGCATCGTCTCTCCGAGCTCGACCAGCTCGTGCGCGAGAACTACGACGCCTTCGACTTCAAGAAGATCGCCCGTGCATTGATCGACTTTGCAAACGTCGAGCTCTCGGCCTTCTACTTCGATATCCGCAAGGATGCGCTCTACTGCGATGCGCCTTCCAGCCTTCGCCGTCGTTCGGCACTCTACGTCATCCGCATGATCTTCGATTGCATGGTGACCTGGCTTGCTCCGATGCTGCCTTTCACCACAGAGGAGGCGTGGCTGTCGCGCAATCCTTCGGCCGTCTCCGTGCATCTGGAGCAGTTTGCTCCGGTCGCCAAGGAATGGCGCAACGATGCTCTGGCCGAAAAGTGGAAGCAGATCCGCGCGATCCGCAGCGTCGTGACCGGCGCTCTCGAAATCGAGCGCAAGGACAAGCGTATCGGCTCGTCGCTGGAAGCAGCCCCCGTCGTCTATGTCGCCGATGCCGAGCTTCGCAAGGCGCTTGAGGGGCAGGATTTCAGCGAGGTCTGCATCACCTCCGGCATCACCATCAAGGCGGATGCCGGCCCGGCTGACGCTTTCCGTCTGCCGGAAGTGCCCGAAGTCGCGGTCGTTCCCAAGCTCGCAGAAGGCGTAAAATGCGCCCGTTCCTGGCGCATCACGACTGACGTCGGTTCCGATCCTGATTATCCCGACGTTTCGGCGCGTGACGCTGCAGCACTTCGCGAGCTCGGCATCCATGCCTGAAGATATTTACCGGGTGAATTGCCTTTATGGCGTTCATCCGGTAAAAGCTGCCTGAAAATGGCCGGATTTTTGCGTCAGGGGGACGATTGTCCGGTGGGCAGTACTGATTCCGGCATGCGGGAAGGGTTTTCATGTTAGCGACGCATTGGTTCCGTTTGGGCGCCTGCCTGTCTCTTGTTCTGGCGGCAAGCTCCACGATGTCCGGCTGCGCCAGCAGCCCGACCTACGGCACCGACAAGACCGCCATGGAACAGCTTGCCGACGACCTCGGCCAGTCCGTTTCGCTGACCGGTCCCGGCCCCAAGAATACAGGCGTGAAGTACACCCCGCGCCCGACGCTGGTCATGCCGGCGAAGGACCAGAAGGAAACACTCGTCGCGCCGCAGGAAACGGTTGCGAACAAGGATAATCCCCAGTGGGTTGAATCTCCCGAAGAAGCCCGTACGCGTCTCGTGAAGGAAGCCGACGAGAATTCGGACAATCCGAGCTATCGTTCGCCGCTCGCCAGCTCCGCCATCGAAGGCGGCCGCCAGACAACCGAAGCCCAGACCAAGGCCTATCGCGAAGCCCGTGCCCTGCAGAAGGGCGCCTATATCGACCAGCGCCGCTACATTTCCGATCCGCCGACCGAATATCGCGCCGTCGACGATCCGGCAAAGCTCGATGACCTCGGCACGCCGGAGCAGAAGAAGGCGAAGCAGCGCAAGAAGGATGCAGCGGTCGCCAATAGCGGCACCAAATGGTGGCAGATCCTTCAGTAAGAGCAATTCGGCAAAAGTGCGCAGCGGTTTTGCGTCGGGAATTGCGTGAAAGCAAAACGGAAATGCTCTAACGGCGCGACGCGTTAAACCAGCGTTGCGTCAGCGTGATATGCAGAAGCTGGCACGCGAGAGAGACGCCACCCATCAAGGCAATATCGGCATTGCGCACTTGGTCGCTGAGCAGGATCGCGGCCATGATTATAGCTGCAAGCCCTGGAATGAAGGCGAAAGCGATCGTTCGCGGCGCCGTCCAATTCACGCTTCCCTTCAGTGACCATTGCATTGGCAGCTTCGCCACGCCCGGCGCAATTGTCCGGTTGGCGTAGGCGGCAAGCACACCCATCACGATGACGGTTCCGATGGCCAGGATCATGGCAGGTCTCTTCTCTCAGAAAAGAATGCTCTCAGCATATCCGCCGACTCGGTCTCGTTGAAGCCGGAATAGACCTCCGGCACATGATGGCAGGTCGGCTGGGTATAGAAGCGCACGCCATTGTCGACCGCTCCGCCCTTCGGGTCTTCCGCGCCATAGTAGAGTCTGCGGATGCGGGCGAAGGAAATGGCCGCCGCACACATGGTGCAAGGCTCCAGCGTGACATAGAGGTCGGCGCCGGCAAGACGTTCTTGGCCAAGCTTTTCGCAGGCCATGCGAATGGCGTCGATCTCGGCATGGGCGGTGACATCGTTGAGTTCCCGCGTGCGGTTTCCGGAGGCGGCGACTGCCGCGCCATCGATGACGACGACGGCGCCGATCGGCACTTCGCCGCGCTCCCCGGCAGCGCGCGCTTCCTCAAGCGCCATCTCCATAAATCGATTTGTCTTCACGTTCGCAGAATTTCCACTTAACCGCAGGTGCATGACCTGATAGACAGGCCGAAAAGGCAGGCAAACAACAAATGACACCTAAAGACAAGCCAAAACGCCCCGGCACCAAGGCCCCCGCGCGCGAAGCCCGGTCCAAAAGCGGCCCGAAGACCGGCAGCGAGAAGCCGTTGAAGGCTGCTGCCGCGAAAGTCGCTGCTAACGAAGCGGATGGCGATGCCAAGGCGGAACGCATCTCCAAGGTCATGGCGCGCGCTGGCGTCGCCTCCCGTCGCGATATCGAACGCATGATCATGGACGGCCGCGTCACGCTGAACGGCAAGCTCTTGGACACGCCCGTCGTCAACGTCACGCTCGAAGACAAGATCGAAGTCGATGGCGTGCCGATCCGCGGCATTGAGCGCACGCGCCTGTGGCTCTACCACAAGCCGCAGGGACTCGTGACGACGAATTCCGATCCCGAGGGACGCCCGACCGTCTTCGACAATCTGCCGGAAGAACTTCCGCGTGTCATGTCGATCGGTCGTCTCGACATCAACACAGAAGGCCTGCTGCTGCTCACCAATGACGGCGGCCTGGCCCGTGCGCTGGAACTGCCGACCACCGGCTGGCTGCGTCGCTACCGCGTGCGCGCCCATGGCGATATCGATCAGGACGCGCTGGACAAGCTGAAGGATGGCATTGCCGTCGACGGCGTTCTCTACGGCTCGATCGAGGCGACGCTCGACCGCGCGCAGGGGTCCAATGTCTGGATCACCATGGGCCTGCGCGAAGGCAAGAACCGCGAAATCAAGAACGTTCTCGGTGCGCTTGGCCTTGAGGTCAACCGCCTGATCCGCATCTCCTACGGTCCTTTCCAGCTCGGCGAACTGCCCGAGGGGGAGGTGATCGAGGTTCGCGGCCGCACGCTGCGTGACCAGCTCGGCCCCCGCCTCATCGAGGACGCCAAGGCGAATTTCGATGCGCCGATCTATAACGCCCCGGCCGTTGCTGCCGATGAGCCCGAAGAGCCGGCGCCTGAGCGGCGCGAACGTCCGCGTCGCGACGAAGACAAGCGCGAACGGGCGCTGAGCCGCCTCGATACCAAGCGCGACGACCGTCGGGATGATCGCCGAGACAATCGAAAGGACGACCGTCGTAGCGAAGACGACCGGCCGAAGCGCCCGGCGCTCGGCAGCCGCCGCAATGCCAATGTCTGGATGGCACCCGGTGCTCGTCCACTCGGCGAGAAGGCGGCCGCCAAGGCTGCCAAGAATGCTCAGACCGCGCGCCGTCGCGGTGAAACGACCCCGGTCAAGGAGCAGCGCTTCGATCCTGCAGCCGATCGGCTGCGCCCGCAGATCAATCGCGTCCATGAAGAGGATGGCGAATGGATCCGCTCGAGCGAGACGCCTGCCAAGCGCGATGAGGATGAAGGTTTCGGCCGCAAGCGCTCCTTTGGTGACAAGCCGCGTGGCGAACGTCGCCCGCGTACGGGTGGAGAAGAGCGTTCGCGTTCCTTCCGCGACCGTCCGCGAGAAGAGGGTGGCGAACGTTCGTCGCGTCCGGCCAGAAGCTTCGGTGGCGAAGGCCGCTCGGAACGTCCGCGTGGCGACAAACCCTTCGGCGACAAGCCGCGTGGTGACCGTCGTCCGCGTACGGAGGGGGAAGAACGTCCGCGTTCCTTCCGCGATCGGCCGCGTGAGGACGGAGGCGAACGCGCTTCGCGTCCGGCCAGAAGCTTTGGCGGCGAAGGCCGCTCCGAGCGCGTCCGCGGCGACAAACCCTTTGGTGACAAGCCGCGCGGCGAACGTCGTCCGCGTACGGAGGGCGAGGAACGCCCGCGTTCCTTCCGCGATCGTCCGCGCGAGGAGGGTGGTGAACGCTCTTCGCGTCCGGCGAGAAGCTTCGGTGGCGAGGGTCGGTCAGAACGTCCGCGCGGCGACAAGCCCTTCGGTGACAAACCCCGTGGGGCAAAGAATTTCTCCGGCAAGCCGAAGGGCGACCGGCCGGGTGGTGGTGGCAAGCCCAGTGGCGGGCCGTCCAGAGGTGGTGCGAAAGGCAAGGGAATGACGCGCGGTGCGGATCGTCGGCGGTGAGTTTCGCGGACGGCCGCTTGCCGTACCAAAATCCAACGACATCCGGCCGACTGCGGACCGGACGCGTGAGAGCCTGTTCAACATTCTGAGCCATGCCTATCCGGAATGCGTCGACGGCACCCGGATACTCGATCTTTTCGCCGGTACGGGCGCCGTCGGCCTCGAGGCCGTCTCACGTGGCTGTCGCCATGCGCTCTTCGTTGAGAATAGCGTGGAGGGCAGGGCGCTCCTCTGGGAAAACATCGATGCGCTCGGCCTACATGGCAGGACGCGAATCCTGCGCCGTGATGCGACCGATCTCGGCAGCATCGGCAATCTCGAGCCTTTCGACATGCTCTTTGCCGATCCGCCCTATGGCAGGGGGCTGGGAGAGAAGGCGCTTGCGGCTGCGGCCGAAGGCGGCTGGCTCAAGCCTGGCGCGATTACCGTATTGGAAGAACGCGCGGATGTTGCCGTTTCGGTTCATCCTTCCTATGTTTTCCTCGAAAGTCGAATATTCGGCGATACAAGAGTACATTTCTTCCGGTATCAGCCGCAGTAGCGGGCGCGTTGGGGGCAGATCGTGCAGGCGGAAATCATCAGTCCGAAATCGCCTGCGATCAGTGATCTCCCGACGGTTGCCGTTGCCTTCGGCGGCGGTGGCGCACGCGGCCTCTCGCACATCCACATAATCGAAACGCTGGATGAACTCGGCATCCGCCCGGTGGCGATCTCAGGTTCCTCCATCGGCGCCATTATGGGCTCCGGTATGGCGGCCGGCATGTCGGGTGCTGAGATCCGCGAACATGCGCTGGCAACCGTCGGCAACAAGGCTGCCGTCGTCAGCCGTATCTGGGGGCTGCGGCCGACAACGGTGCGCGACGCCGTCGCCAAGGGCATCCGCATCGGTCAGTTCAATCTCGAACGTATCCTGAAGGCTTTCCTGCCCTCAGAGCTTCCGGCACGCTTCGAGGATCTGCTGGTGCCGATGAAGGTTATCGCCACCGACTATTACGGCCAGGCCGAGGTCATCGTCGAACAAGGCCAGCTTTTTCCGGCACTCGCCGCATCATCGGCTATTCCTGCGGTCTTCATGCCGGTCAGGCTGCACGGCCGGGTGATGATCGATGGCGGCATCGCCAATCCCGTTCCCTACGAATGCCTGATGGACCTCGCCGATATCGTCATCGGCATCGATGTCGTCGGCGCACCCGAAGGCGACGGCACCCATATTCCGAACCGGATGGAAAGCATCTTCGGCTCCGGCCAGCTGATGATGCAGGCCGCGATTTCCCTGAAGCTGAAGCTCCTGCGGCCGCATATCTTCCTGCGCCCCATCGTCGGCCGCACAGGCGTCATGGATTTCCTGAAGGCGCGCGACGTGCTTGCCATGTCGGTTGGCGTCAAGGACGAGCTGAAATATGCGCTCGATCGGGAAATCGAGGCGCGGCTGAAGCGGTAAACCGGTATCGCCTCAGGCGTCTGCCGTCATATCGGCCGTATTTGCCAGCGGATCGTTTTCGAAGGGATCGGGTACACGCTTGGGCCTGACCAGCGGCTCCGGATGGATCGGCTTCGAAAACAGCAGGTCCTGTCCGGCTTGCAGACCCTCTGAAACCTGCAGCACCAGCCGCGCTTCGTCGCGCTTGCGAATGTCCTCGCCGATCTCATAGGCATCGACTTCAGCAACACCGAGCGCCTCCAGCGTGCGCCGGCCGAAGAGCAGACCGGATTCCAGCGTTTCGCGCAGCTCGTAATCGACGCCCCTGTTGCGCAGTTCGATGGAGTGAATGCGGTCATAGGAGCGCACGAAGAGCGTCGTCTGCGGGTAGTCGGCCTGGATCAGTTCGACGACCTTGTCGGTGATCTCCCTCTTCTGGGTGCAGACGAGCACGATCTTGGCCCTATCAACGCCGGCCGAACGCAGCACATCCTTGCGGGTGCCATCGCCGAAATAGATGCGAAAACCGAAGGAGGACGCCTGCCGGATGCGGTCGGCGGAAAAATCGATGACGGTCACGCTGCGGCCGCCGGCAAGCAGGATCTGCGCGGCGATCTGCCCGAAACGCGAGAAACCGACCATCAGCACGTCAGCACCCGCGCCCTCGAAATCTTCGTCGAGTTCTTCATGCTCTTCTCCCGACAGCATCCGTTTGGAAAGGGCGGCGCCCAGCGGCGTCAGCGCCATGGAGAGGGTGACGATCGCAACGAGCAGCGAAGCTGTACTGTTGGACATCAGCCCCGCGACGGCAGCCGTGGTGAAAAGGACGAAGCCGAATTCACCGCCCTGCGGCAGCAGGAAGGCGATGCGTACGGCATCGTTATGCGAAGAGCGCGCCGCGCGGCAGAGCACATAGATGATGAGCGCTTTCACGGCCATGATAATAGGCACGGCGATAATGATGAAGAGCACGTTGTCGAGCAACACCTGAAGCTGCAACGACAGTCCGACGGCAATGAAGAAGATAGCGAGAAGCACGCCGCGGAAGGGTTCGATATCGGCTTCCAGCTCATGCCTGTAGGAGGATTCCGCCAGCATGACGCCGGACAGGAAAGCGCCCATCGCCATCGAGAGCCCGGCAAACTGCATCAAGCTTGCCGATCCCATCACGACGAAGAGTGCGGCCGCGATCATCGCCTCGCGCGCGCCGGTGCGGGCGATAATCTGGAAGAGGGGTGTCAGCAGATATCGGCCCATGATGATCATCGCACCGACCGCCGCAACGGAAATGCCGAAGTCGACGAGTGGATTGCCGCTGCCCTTGTCGCCATCGAGGATGGTCACGACAGCCAGAAGCGGCACGATCGCCAGATCCTGAAACAGCAGCATCGAGAAGGAGCGCTGCCCGTAGCGCGTATTGACATCGCCGTCGCCTTCGAGGATCTGCATGGCGAATGCGGTGGAAGAAAGCGCCAGCCCGAAGCCGGCGACGATGCTGCCGCGCCAGTCGAGCACGCCGGAAACCCAGGCAAGTGCTGTCAGCGCCAGGCCCGTCACCACCACCTGCGCCGTGCCGAGACCGAAAATGTCGCGCCGCATCTGCCAGAGGCGGGTGGGCTTCAATTCCAGCCCGATGATGAAGAGCAGGAAGACGACGCCGAGTTCGGCGACATCGAGAATCTGCTCGCCATCGGTGATGCCATGGAAGATCGGCCCGATCACGATACCAGCGGCGAGATAACCGAGAACCGTGCCGAGCCCGAGCTTCTTGAAGATCGGTGCGGCAACGACCGCGCCGCCGAGTAGCAGGATCGTTTCGGTGAAAAGCGCGTTGGGTGCGGACATGCTTCATTTCTTTCGGGTGGCGGGACAAGCAGGCAGCCAGGAAAAGAATCGGCATCCACGGCCTTGATGCTTTCGGGAGTGCACAATAAATGGAACTGGAAGGAAAGGCCAAATCATGTCCTCTGAAATCGATTCCTCGACACTTCTTTCCCGTGCAAGTCAACTGATCGATCTGGCGAAAAAGGCAGGCGCCGATGCCGCCGACGCCGTGGTCGTCCGTTCGCGCGCCCAATCGGTCAGCGTTCGCTTAGGCAAGGTCGAAGGAACAGAATCCTCCGAGAGCGACGACTTTTCGCTCCGTGTCTTCGTCGGCAAGCGTGTGGCAAGCGTTTCCGCCAATCCGGGTTTCGACCTGCAGGCGCTGGCTGAACGCGCCGTCGCCATGGCCAAGGTCTCGCCGGAAGATCCGTTTGCCTGCCTCGCTGATGAGAACAGGCTCGCAAAAAACTATCCCGACCTGCAGCTTCTCGACACGACCGAAGTCGGCGCCGATCAGTTGCGGGAGGCGGCCCTTGCGGCCGAAGCGGCGGCCCTTGCCGTGAAGGGTGTCACCAATTCCTCCGGCGCTGGCGCCTCTGCCGGCCTGGGCGGGCTGGTGCTTGCCACCTCGCATGGCTTCGAAGGCAGCTATATGGCGTCGCGCTTCGGCAACTCCGTCAGCGTCATCGCCGGCGAAGGCACCGGCATGGAGCGCGATTATGATTTCGACAGCCGCCTCTATTATTCCGAACTGGACGATCCCGCCGAGATCGGCCGCCGGGCCGGCGAGCGCGCCATCAAGCGCGTCAATCCCCGGCAGGTGCCGACCGGCAAGGGCATTACCGTCATTTTCGATCCGCGTATTGCTCGTGGTTTCGTCGGCCATATTGCCGGCGCCATCAACGGTGCGTCGGTTGCCCGCAAGACGAGCTTCCTGCGCGACAAGATGGGTCAGCAGGTGCTGAAATCGGGCCTGTCGATCACCGACGATCCCCTGATCGTGCGCGGCCCGTCCTCCCGTCCCTTCGATGGTGAGGGCGTTTCCGGCGAGCGGCTGGTCATGATCGAGGATGGCGTGCTCAAGCACTGGTTCCTGTCGACCTCCACCGCAAACGAGATCGGCGGTCTGGAAACCAATGGCCGCGGCGTGCGCGGCGGCACCTCTGTCACGCCCGCCTCGACCAATCTGGCGCTGGAGCCCGGCGACATCTCGCCGGAAGAGCTGATCCGCAGCGTTGGTAACGGTTTTTACGTGACCGAGCTGATTGGCCAGGGCGTCAACATGATAACCGGCGAATACAGCCGAGGCGCGACCGGTTTCTGGATCGAAAACGGCGAACTCACCTTCCCAGTATCGGAGGTGACGATTGCCTCGAACCTCAAGGACATGTTCATGCGGCTGACGCTCGCCAACGACATCGACCGTAAATTCGGTGTGGCGGCGCCGACCTTCGCCATTGAAGGCATGACGCTTGCCGGCCGCTGACGAACGGATCGACGCGATGAGCGACACGGACAACCGCTGGCAGGGCGATCTCGCGCTGATTGCCGATGCTGCAAAACAGGCGGGCGCCGTCGCACTTGGGTTCTTCAACAAGTCACCGGAAGTCTGGTGGAAGAATGAGGAACGCTCGCCCGTCAGTGCCGCCGATTTCGCCGCCAATGAAACGCTCGAAACCATCCTGCGCAGGGCACGGCCGGACTATGGCTGGCTGTCGGAAGAGACCGACGACGATGCCGGCCGTCTGGAACACGAGACGCTGTTCATCGTCGATCCGATCGATGGCACACGGGCATTCCTCGCCGGCAAGGATCTCTGGTGCGTCAGCGTCGGCATCGTTCATCGTGGCCGTCCCGTTGCGGGCGCGCTCTATGCGCCGGCGCTCGACGAACTATACGAAGCGGTGGAAGGTGGCCCTGCGCTGAAAAACGGTGAGCCGATTTACGTCTCCACACGCGGCGAAGCCGATCTCAGCCAGCTTGCCGTCAGCGAGGAACTGTTCAAGGTTCTGCCGGCGGCGGTTCGCGAACGCAGCGAGCGCGTCAAATATATCCCCTCGCTCGCCTACCGCATCGCCATGGTGGCCGATGGCCGGCTGGACACGACGTTTGTCGGGCGGAATGCCCACGACTGGGATATTGCGGCTGCCGATCTTATTCTCGAACGTGCCGGTGGCGGTCTCGTCGACCTCTCGGGTCGCCCGACAACCTATAATAGAGAAAAAGTCAGCCATGAGGCGCTCTGCGCTTCGCCTATCCCGCGTCTCCGTGAATATCTGGACTTGTTCACTCAGCTAAGAGACGGTTGACGTTTCCGTCAAAATCCCTCAGATGAAGGGCCGGAGGAGAATAGGCAGAAAGAGAATAAAAATGACGGACTCCGGCGGTAAAAAGCAGCTCCTGCACCTCGTCTTCGGTGGCGAACTCGAAAACCTTGAGGGCATCCAGTTTCGGGATCTTGGGGATCTCGATATTGTCGGTATTTTCCCCGACTATGCCACGGCACTGACGGCCTGGAAGGCCAAGGCGCAGCAGACGGTCGACAATGCGCATATGCGCTATTTCATCGTCCACATGCATCGTCTGCTCGATCCGCAGGATACGACCGGGAGCAAGTGAGCCCTAGCAGCAAGCCGCTGGCCCTCCGCTGTCCACAGCGGAGGCCTTTGCGCATCGGTTCCTTGCCCTTGATCGACGCATTCTGAACAAATTGATCGGTCATTGCGGCCGCAACGATAATTAGGGAATTGGATTGATGTCGATCTGCATAGGTCGGAGGTCTGCTGAATGAGCTCCCGGATGGCGCGGATCGGTCTGAACGCGTACCGTCTGGCGGGAACTGTGGCGTCGCCGGTCGTCGGCCTCTACATCACCTATCGCACGGCCAAGGGCAAGGAAGACCGCGCCCGCCGGTTGGAGCGCTTCGGCTATGCGAGCGCCAATCGGCCGCAAGGCCCGCTCGTCTGGTTTCATGCCGCAAGTGTCGGCGAAACCAACGCTGTCATTCCCCTGATCCGTGAAATCCGCCGACGCGACATCCATGTCATCCTGACGACAGGCACCATCACCTCAGCAAGGCTCGCCGCTGAACGTCTCGGCAATGACGCGATCCATCAATATGTGCCGCTCGACCTGAAGCCCGCCGTCGGCCGTTTCCTCGACTACTGGCAGCCAGATTGCGCCATCATTGCCGAATCCGAGATCTGGCCCGCGACCGTGCTTGAACTTGGCCATCGCCGCATTCCGCAGATCCTCGTCAATGCCCGCATGTCGGACCGCTCTTTTGCCCGCTGGCGCCGCCGCCCGTCGCTTGCCGAGGCCCTCTTCGAAAATCTGGCGCTCGTCATCGCCCAGTCCGATTTGGATGCCGAGCGTTTCCGCGATCTCGGCGCCGTGCCGGTCATCACCTCAGGCAACCTGAAGGTCGATACCGACGCTCCACCCTACGACAGCGCTGTCTTCGCCCGCTACAAAAAGCAGATAGGCGACCGCAAGACATGGGCGGCGATCTCCACCTTCGACGGCGAGGAAAATGCCGCCGGCATCGTCCATCGGGCGCTGCGTGACCGCGACAAGCAGCTCACCATTATCGTACCGCGCCATCCCGAGCGCGCTGACGAGATTGAGGCAGCCCTCGTCAAGCAGGGGCTGAAGGTCGCCCGTCGTACGCGTGACGATGTTCTGACCCCGGATGTCGATATCTTCCTTGGCGATACGATCGGCGAAATGGGCCTTTATCTGCGTCTGACGGAAGTCGCCTTCGTCGGCCGCTCGCTCTTTGCCGAGGGCGGCCAGAACCCGCTCGAGCCGGCCATGCTTGGCTGCGCCATCCTGTCGGGCGGCAATGTGCAGAATTTCCGCGAGGCCTATCAGAAGCTCGCCCGCAGCGGCAGCGCCCGCATGGTGCGCGATACCGAGATGCTGGCGAAGGGCGTGCATTACCTGCTGACCAATGACGAGGCGCGCGGCAAGATGATCCAGGCCGGCATCGCGTCCGTGCATGAAATGCGCGGCGCGCTCAGCGCCACGTTGAAGGGGCTGGAGCCCTATATCAATCCGCTGACGGTGAAGGCGCGTCTGCTGCCGAAGGCCGTGGCGCAGGCCTGAGGAGCGGTCATGTCGGCAGAGGCGAAGATCAGGGGTATCCTCTTCGACAAGGACGGTACGCTGCTCGACTATGATGAAAGCTGGCTGCCGGTAAACCGCGAGCTTGCGCGCATCGCCGCCGAAGGCGACGCGGCGCTTGCCGATCATCTGCTTGCCGCATGCGGCATGGACCCCGTCACGGGCCATATCGTTCCCGACAGCCTGCTTGCTGCCGGCAATACTCACCAGATCGCGGAAGGCCTCGTTGCTGCCGGTTCGAAACTCGATGCGATCGAGCTGACGATCAAGCTCGACACTCTCTTTGCCAATGCCGCAGAATTCTCTGTGCCGGTCACCGATCTCGCAGCCTTCTTCGGCCGCCTGCACAGCCGTGGCTTCAAGCTCGGCATCGCCTCCAGCGACAATGAGCGCTCGATCCGCCAAACGGCCCTGCGCTTCGGCATTTCCGACTATGTCGACTATATCGCCGGCTACGACAGCGGCTTCGGCAGCAAGCCTGAGCCCGGCATGGTGCTCGGCTTCTGCGCTGCGACGGGCCTGCAGCCGGAAGAGATCGCCATGGTCGGCGACAACAACCACGATCTCCATATGGGCAGGAACGCAAAAACCGGCCTGACGATTGCGGTTCTGACCGGCACAGGCTCGCGTGAATCACTCTCCGCCGCCGCCGATCATGTTTTCGATGACATCACCCACATCGAAGCCCTGTTGCCGGATCTGCAACTGGCCTGACGCGCAAAGACTTGCATTTTCACGCGTTTTGGCTTCTCAATCCGCCCCGGTCGATTTTGTGAGACCTCGCCTGGGGGTGAGGGCAGGGGAAACGGGACGGCATCATGATTTCAGAAGCGCCGCCTTTCTGGTGGAGGCGGGCAGGTTGGCAGGCGTGGGCTCTGTCGCCCCTTTCTTTCCTCTATGGTCGTGTGGCGGGCTACCGCATGGTACATGCGCGCCGCGCCTCGGTTCCGATTCCCGTCGTCTGCGTCGGTAATTTCACGGTCGGCGGCGCCGGTAAGACGCCGACGGCAATTGCCATTGCCCGTGCCGCCAAAGCCAAGGGGCTCAAGCCCGGTTTCTTGAGCCGCGGTCACGGTGGCTCGCTGGATGTCACCACCGTCGTCGATCCCGCCCATCACTGGGCAGTCGCCGTGGGCGACGAGCCGCTGTTGCTGGCGCAGGAAGCCCTGACGGTGATCTCCCGCAGGCGTGTCGATGGTGCTGCGAGGCTCGTCGAAGAAGGCGCCGATTTCATCATCATGGACGATGGTTTCCAGAGCGCGCAGCTCGCAATCGACTACGCGCTTCTGGTGATCGACGCAACGCGCGGTCTCGGCAACGGCCATATCGTGCCGGGTGGCCCGGTGCGTGCGCCGGTTAGACTGCAGCTGCGCCAGGCGACCGCGCTTCTGAAGGTCGGAGACGGTAATGCAGCTGACCGTATCGTCCGTATCGCGGCGCGCGCTGCCAAGCCCTATTTCACGGCTGCGCTGAAAGTGTCCGGCGAGAATGCTCTCGAAGGCCTCAAGGTACTCGCCTTTGCCGGCATCGCCGATCCGGAAAAATTCTTCCGCACCGTCCGTTCGCTTGGAGCAACCGTCGAGGTCGCCACCTCCTTCGGCGATCACGAGCATTTAAGCGAGGAAGAGATCGACGGTCTTCTGATGACCGCAGACCATCAGAACCTGACGATCGTCACGACGTCGAAGGATTTCGTGCGTCTCGCCGGTCATCACGGTAAGGCGGAGCAGCTTGCGGCCCGCTGCCATGTCGTCGAGGTGGAAATGGCCTTCACCGACCCGCTTGCCCCAGGTCTCATCATCGACCGAGCCTTTGAAGCCTGCCGTGAGCGGCGGCTCAAGGAGGCAAAGGTAAAAACCTAGCGCTGGGTCGGCAGAACACCGGCGCGCCGGTCGGCTTCCAGTGCGGAGGCGACATCGACATAGGGCTCCTGCCGCGCCACGCTCCAGTAGCGAAGTTCGTCGAGCGGGACGTGTTTGCCTGTCAGTGCGCAGACGACATAGGAGCCGGGCGACAGAATCTGGAAATCGCCGTCGAGATAACGGATCTTCGCCTCGCGGTTTCCGTGTCCTTCGAACAAGTTCATGCGCTCCATTCCCTGCAGTCTGTCATCTGTCTGCCATACTCCCCGAGAAGCCGTTTTGCCAGCTTTTTCAGCTCCGGCCGAACAGCCGCTCGATATCGGCTAGCTTGAGTTCGATATAGGTCGGGCGTCCGTGATTGCACTGGCCGGAGCCTGGGGTCACTTCCATTTGGCGCAAAAGCGCGTTCATTTCTTCCGGCCGCAGCCGTCGTCCTGATCGCACCGAGCCATGGCAGGCCATGGTCGCCGCCACATATTCGAGCTTGGCGGAAAGGCCGGATGCCGTGTCCCATTCGGCGATCTCATCGGCAAGCTGGCGGATCAGGCCTTGCGCGTCCACTTCGCCGAGCATGGCCGGCGTCTCGCGCACAGCAATGGCGCCCGGCCCGAAGCGTTCGATCGCGAGACCAAGTTCGGAAAATTCTTCGGCATGCGCGATAAGCCGGTCGCAATCCTCTTCGGGAATGTCGACGATCTCAGGGATCAGCAGCACCTGCGAGGCGAGCCTCTTGGAGTGTAAGGCCTTACGCATGGCTTCGAAGACCAGCCGTTCGTGGGCCGCGTGCTGATCGACGATGACGATGCCGTCATCCGTCTGGGCGACGATATAGTTTTCGTGAATCTGTGCCCGAGCAGCACCAAGCGGATAGCGCGCCAAAGATTCGGCGGCGGCAGCGGCATGAGGCTGTGGTGCGGGCTGGAAAGCTGGTTCGGAACGGGCCGTCGGATGGACGAGGCCGTCGAAGGAAGCCTGCGGCCTTTCACCGAAACTGGCCGTCGGCTGGTATGGCCGGGAAGGGGAGGTTGCGGCAGACCAGGGCGCCTGCGGCCTCTGTGGCGCCGCCTGGAAGCCGGAGCGAAAAGCACGCAGCATGTCGCTTGCGCCTGTCGTTGCCGCGCGGCTGCCGTCACGCGCCAGCGCCTCGCGGACAGCGCCGACGATCAGCCCGCGCACCAGTCCCGGATCGCGGAAGCGGACGTCGGATTTCGCCGGATGCACATTGACGTCCACCAGCGCCGGATCGAGCGCGATCGACAGCACCGCGACGGGATAACGGCCGGCCGGGATCGTTTCGGCATAGGCGCCGCGGATCGCTGAGAGGATGAGTTTGTCCTGCACGGGGCGGCCGTTGACGAAAGCATATTGATGGGCCGAATTGCCGCGGTTGAAGGTGGGCACGCCGGCAAAGCCGGTCAGCTGCACGTCTTCGCGTTCGGCGTCCAGGGCGATGGCATTGTCGCGGAATTCCTTGCCGAGCACCTGCGCCATGCGTGCCAGATGATCCTCGCCGGTTGCCGGAAATTCCAGCGTTGAGCGGTCCGCGCCAGACAGCACGAAACGCACGCCCGGAAAGGCGATCGCCATACGCTTGACAATCTCCGTGATGGCAGCCGCTTCCGCCTTCTCCGTCTTCAGGAATTTCAGCCGCGCCGGTGTGGCGAAGAACAGGTCGCGCACTTCGACGATCGTTCCCGGATTGCCGGCTGCCGGTCGCAGATGCACGATCTTGCCGCCGGCAACGGAAATTTCGTTGCCTGCCGCGCTGTCACGCCTGCGGCTTGCAATGCTGAGCCGTGCCACCGAACCGATGGACGGCAGTGCTTCGCCCCGGAAGCCGAGTGTGCGGATATCGTCGAGCGTCTCCGATATCTTCGAGGTGCAGTGCCGCTTGACCGCAAGTTCCAGATCGGCGGCATCCATGCCGGAACCGTTGTCGCTGACGCGCAACAGCGCCTTGCCGCCGCCTGCGGTTGCGATTTCGATACGGGTCGCGCCTGCGTCGAGCGCGTTTTCGATCAGTTCTTTTGCAGCGCTCGCCGGCCGTTCGATGACTTCGCCGGCGGCGATCTGGTTGATGAGCGTTTCGGAGAGCTGTCTGATGGCCATATCCCTATTTTCGAGGATTCGCGGCCGGGAGGAAAGGGTTTTCATCAACCCATGAGAGGACACTGGAGGCTTCTCCCCCAAATTTGGGGGTCACTACTGTTAAGCGGCTCTTAAGACAAAAACGGCATTTTATTCATATACCTCCGAAACTGCGAAAATCGGACAGATGTGGGATGTGAATGAATGAGTGCCGGCTTCGAAAAGGCGGACACATCATCTGCGAGTGACGCGTTGCCGCCTGAGGCAGACCTTCAGACGGTGCTTTTCGACGCCGCATGCGACAGTCTTTCTGCTGCATTCGTCATCTATGATCGCAACGATCTTCTTATCTTTGCCAGCCGTCAGGTCATGGAATTCTTTCCGGTGCCCGAGGATGTGCTGCGCCCGGGCGCCCGGCTTCGTGATTTCCTCGGTGCGGTCTACGATACCGGCATCCGCGAGCAGACCCTTTTGCGCGAGGCGGGTTCGCTCAGCCGCGAGGACTGGTTGTCTCAGCGTATCGCCTCCCATTGGCGCGAACGTTTCGAATCCGTCGAGCGCCACGACGCCGACCGCTGGGTGCGCTTTTTGAAGCGCCGGCTGCCGAACGGCTACGGCGTGACCATCATCTCCGATATTTCCGAAGCGCGTAAGCGCGAGGAACAGTGGCGCTACGATCTCGAGCGCGTGCAGCTCACCGAGGACATTCTCGACCATCTGCCGTTCCCGCTCTTCGTCAAGGATCGCAACCTTGCCTACGTCGCCGTCAACAAGGCCTTCTGCGAGAAGTACCAGACGACGCCGGACGAGGTTCTCGGCCGCAAGAGCGGGGATCTGTTTTCGCCTGACATTGCCAAGCGTTTCGAGGAAAGCGACCGCCACGTGCTGGAAACCGGCGAAATGTCCGTCTCCCGCCAGCGCCAGATCGCCCGCGATGGCACCGAGCGCGACATCGTCAGCCGCAAGCACAGGATCGGCAAGCCTGGACGTTATTTTCTCGTCTCCACCATGCAGGATCTGCCGCGCGACGGCGACGATCTCGACGAATTCAATCTGGCCTCCGAGATCACCACTTCCAGCAACCAGACCTACCGCCGCGCCTACGTGCCGGTGCCGAACGCATCGCAGCGCCGCGAGCCGGCGGCGATGGAGGCAATCGTTCCGGAAAACTTCTCCGGCCGAAAGATCCTCGTCGTCACCGCAGATCTCGCCGCCGAGACTGCCGCGCTGCGCACGCTCGCCAAATACGGCTTCGAAGCCTGTTCGGTCCGCGGCGAAGATGAGGAGGAACGTTTCCTCGAGATTGCCAGCTCCTCCGGCATCTCGCTCGATCTCCTGATCATCGATAACCAGATGGGCATGCGCTGCCTGGAGCTCACCGAACAATACGGCATTCCCGCCCTCGTCATGGATGGCTTCCAGATCGCCAACGAGCTGACCTTCCAGATCGCTCGCCACTTCAACCGCAGCGGACGCGGCGGCACTGAAGGCGACTGGGAAATCACCACGACTGAAGAAACCGTAGGCCTGCAGGTTCTCGTCGCCGAGGACAACGACATCAACCAGATCGTTTTCACGCAGATCCTCGAAGGTCTTGGTTATCGCCATCGGATCGCAGCGACCGGCGAAGAGGTCGTTCGTCTCTGGGCCGAGCACCGGCCGCAGATCGTGCTGATGGATATTTCCCTTCCGGTCTTCAATGGCTTTGAAGCCTCGCGCCTCATTCGCCAGATGGAAGAGGGACAGGGCACACGAACCCCGATTATCGGCGTGCTGACACAGGCCTTCGAGCGTGATCGCGCGGAATGCGCCAAGGCCGGCATGGATGACGTCATCATGAAACCGGTCAGCCCTGACATCCTGGAAACGGTATTTCAGAAGCACCTGGTGGATGAGCCGATCAAGGCGCAAATCTAAATAGAATACCGGTCAACTCCCCAGAATTTGGGAATGCTTCGGGTTGTAGTCCCGCCGATTTACTATCGAATTGTTAAGATTTGGCCGTCATTCTTCGCCAAGGTGTGGAGGAAAACCCTGGGTTTGGAGTGATGGTGTCTGCGGAAATACCATTCATGACTGTGAGTCAAAACGAACTCCAGGCGATGGCCTATACCGATCCGCTGACCGGATTGGGAAACCGCAATCGCATGCGGGACAAGGTCATACAGATTTCTGCCGAGCGGGCCAGCGATCCGGCGCCCTTCACCATCGGTATTGCCAATCTCGACAGCTTCAAGCCGATCAACGATCTCTTCGGTTCTGCCGCCGGTGACGAAATCCTGTGTCAGGTCGCCCATCGCCTGAAAGCCTGCATTCCGGATGGTGCGGTGGTCACCCGTCATGACGGCGACGAGTTTGCCTTCGTCCTGCCGCTGATCTTCGAGCGCGCGAGTGCCGAGAAGTTCGGCCAGATGATCCGTGAGGTCCTGTCGGCTCCCTACGATCTCGGCGACCGCAATGTGCGCCTTTCCGCCTCCTTCGGCTTTGCGATCTATCCCTTTGCTGGCGAGGATTGCGAGGAGCTGCTGAAGAGTGCCGAAACCGCACTCTATCGTTCCAAGCGTCGCGGCCGCGGTCAGATCACCGTCTATTCGCGTGAGATCGCGCAGGAGATGAAACGGGCGACCCAGCTCGAACAGGCGCTTCGAAACGCCATCATTTCTGATGCGATCGACGTGCATTTCCAGCCGATCGTCTCGCTCGCCAACAATCAGGTAGTGGGCTTCGAGGCCCTTGCCCGTTGGAACGATCCCGATCTCGGCTTCGTCTCGCCCGGCGTCTTCGTGCCGCTGGCCGAAGAGCGCGGTTTCATCGATGCCCTGTCGGAAGCGTTGCTGCGCAAGGCTGCAGAAGCGGCGCTCTCCTGGCCGCGCGAACTCTTCCTGTCCTTCAATCTGTCTTCGGCCCAGCTCATGGATCCGGGCACGAGCAGCAGCATTCTGTCGATCCTCGGCCGCGTCGGCTTCGACCCGCATCGTCTTGAGCTTGAGATCACAGAGACGGCTGTCATGAGCTCTGCCGACACGGCGCACCGCATCATCGCCGATCTGAGGGCCGCCGGCGTGCGCATCTCGCTTGACGATTTCGGCACCGGTCAGTCGAGCCTCGGGCGCCTGCGCGATTTCATCTTCGACAAGATCAAGATCGACCGCGCCTTCGTCTCGCGCATCAATTCCGACCGCGCCTCCGAGCACATCATCAAGGCGATTCTTGCCATGTGCGAAGGCCTCGAACTGGAGGTCGTGGCCGAGGGCATCGAGGACTATTCGGAAGCGGTCAAGCTGCGCATGCTCGGTTGCGGCATGGGGCAGGGCTATCATTTCGGCCGGCCGGCCGATGGCATCGCTACACTGCGCTTCCTGCACGAGAACTATTATTACGACACAAGCGCAACCGAACGCGCGAGCGCATAGCGGCAGAAGCAAAGAAACGATGGCGCCCATAGGACGCCATCGCTTACGCTCTACTCTCCGTACGGATTACTTGTTGGTCGTCGAACCTGTCGACGTATTGTCCGTCGGCAGGGCAGTGCCGGTTGCTGCCGGAGCCTTTTCAGCTGACTGCATGGCCAGCGTCTTGAATTCCGGAGCTGCCTTCAGGGATTCGGCGGTTTCGGTGGTCGTCAGCTTGACGGAGCCGTCCTGCGTATTCTGCGCAACGGTTACCTTCTCCATCGGAACGGCGACATTTTTTTCGCCAATGCCCAGGAAGCCGCCGACACCGATCACCGCTGCAACAAGGCCGCCGTCCTTCTTCATGATCAGGTCATTGACGCTGCCGATGCTCTCATTGTTGCCGTTATAGACCGATTGGCCAATATACGTGTTGGCGCTGATCTGGTCCGCGGCCTGCTGCGTCAGATAGCTGTCGCCACCTGCCTGAGCCGTATCAGTGCTCGGTGCCGGGGCCGGAGCCTGTGCGGCATCACCTGCGGGCGCCATCGGCTTGACCGGCTCTGCCGGGGCCGGGGCGGCCGGGTCGGCGGGCGCAGACTGGGTCGGGGCAGCAGGGTTCGCCGGCTGCGGAGCGGTCTGCGAGAATGCCGCCGGTGCGAAAGCCGTGGCAAACAGTGCGCCAGCGGCAACGGTCGTCAGAAGTTTGCGTGTCATTTCGAACCTACCTTCGTTCCTTGAGTGATCCCTGGCGTGGCAGCGCCCGTTTTTCAGGCATTCCTGCCGTGCCGGTTCAAGAGTGAAATGACCGATTTGCTTATTGGTTCCGGACGAAGACACGGAAAATTTTACGGTTTTTACGGAACCTTTACCGGGAGATAAGCCCGCAAAAGCAAAAAGGCGCCCCGGATTGGAGCGCCCTCGAGACTGCCGGCTCTGCCCGCAGTTCGTGCTTCAGATCACATAGGCGGGATCGAAAACGCCCTTCACGGCAACGCCGAGTTCGAGCAGGGCGCCGGCGCTCGGCTGCGTGGAGCGGGCATCCTCATCCAGCCCTTCCCAGGCGGTGGTCACCGCGAGCCGGTCGGCATTAGCGCCGATGAAGGCTGGGCATGAGGGCTGTGCGGCCGGTACCTTGTAGCGGGCGATGCGCAAGCCATCCGGGCTGTAGCGATCGACGACGCCAGCGCCCCAGCGGGCGTTCCAGATATAGCCGTCGGCATCGCAGACCGATCCGTCCAGGCCCCCCGGCTCATCCATGCTGTCGACCATGACGATCGGCTCGCCGGAAGGAAGGCCGGTCTGCGGATCGACCATGACCCGCATCAGGCGGCTGAGGCGCGTGTCGGTGAAATAGCCGATCGTGCCGTCGGGCGAAAAGCAGATGGAGTTCGGGATGCTGATGCCGCTGAAGAGCTTGGTTACCTTGCCGGCGGCCACGTGATAGATCGCGCCGGCCTGGTTTTCGGCGCGCTTGCTCATCGTGCCGATCCAGAGTGCGCCAGATGGATGCGTGCGTCCGTCATTGGAGCGGTTTTCCGGTCTGTCGTTTTCGAGTGCCGCATAGAAGGTCAGGCTGCCGCTGGCGATATCGCGCACGAACAGCCCCTCTTCGGTCGCCAGCAACTGGCGGCCGGCATCGATGCGGGCGAGCACGCTTGCCATCATTGGCAGCGAATGCACCTTCTTTTCATCGGTCGAAAGATTGAGTTCGTGCAGTTCCTTGCCGAGAATATTGAACCACCAGACCGTGTTAGTGCCGGGATCGTAGGTGGGGCCTTCACCGAGAACCGAATTGGTATTGCAAAGTGTTTTGCCCTCGAATTCATAAATATCAGTCATATGCCTATGCTCCTATGGCTGCGTCATAGGCTAAGATGGTTGCCTTGGCGCGCTCGGCAACCTCTGCTCCGGTCATTCCCGGCTTGTAGATGCTGGTGCCCAAGCCGAAGGCGAAAATGCCGGCTTTGGTGTAATCCGAAAAGTTCTTGTCCGACACGCCGCCGACAGCCGCAATCACCAGTTCCGGCGGCAGGATGGCGCGGATTGCCGTGATGCCTGACGGTCCCAGAACGCTGGCGGGGAAGAACTTGAGGCCGGTCGCACCCGCGCGAGCTGCCTGCAGCGCTTCTGTGGGCGTGAAGACGCCGGGCATGGTCACCATGCCATAGTCGCGGGCGCGGATGATCACGTCGGGTTCGACATTCGGCGTGACCAGCAGCTTGCCGCCGGCATTGTGCAGGCTGTCGACCGCCTCTGTCGTCAGCACCGTGCCAGCGCCGATCAGCACATTGTCAGGCGCCATCTTGGCGGCGATCTCGATAGACTTGAAGGGCTCCGGCGAATTCAGCGGGATTTCGATTGCCGTCAGACCGTTTTCGATCAGCGCGCCGACCACGGCTTGGGTTTCCTCGGGCTTGATGCCGCGCAGAATAGCAATCAGCGGACGCTTCATGTCGGGGAAGGGGATACGGTTCATGGGAGGTATCTTTCTCAGTTTGGCCAGATGGCTTGGGCAGCGGCAGAAAGCCCGCCGCGAACGGCGGCATCGGCATCGATGGCGGTGAAGGAAAGGGAGAGCGTACGGAAGGCCTGCTCGTAAAGCGCCTGCAGGCGCCCGGAGGCGACGAGCGTAATGGCCGTATCCTTGCCGGCATCCTGTAGCGCGCCGGCAATTTCGAGGCCGATCAGCGTACCCGACAGTTTGGCCTGTGCGGCCGCCGCCGAAATACCGTGCAGAAGCTGGCCGGAGCGGGCGGTGAAAATCAGGTTCGACGCGAGCGCCGGCCGCTCGAAGGCCGCAGCAACCGCCGCTTGGAAGGCGGCGGCATCGGCCGGCTGGTCCTCGGCGCCGGCAACGGCATGCATGAGGATCGTATGCTTGGTGATGGCGTCGAAAAGCTCACCGGTCATGAAAGTGGAAAAGCCGGTGACCTTGCCATCCTTGACATGCACCCATTTGGAATGCGTGCCGGGCATGCAGACGGCCTGTGTGCCCTTGCTCTCAGGCCCGAGCGCGCCGAGAAGCTGCGTTTCCTCGCCGCGCATGACATCCGGCGTCGCCGCATCGCGCTGGGCAAGGCCCGGAAGGATGCGTACGTCACGGCTTTCGCCGGGCACGGAGACAGCAGCTGATAGAATCGAGGAAAGCGAAGCCGGCACGTCGATATAACCCGCCTCAACCCAGCCCTGCCGCGCGCCTGCCATGCCGCAGACGATGACCGGCAGGTCATCAGGCGCTTCAACTGCTGCAAGATGTCCTTCGAGAACCTGGGAAAAGCCGGTCTTGGCGGCCGTCGTCATGCCTTCGCCGCTGCGCCGCTCGGCAAGAATGCTGCCGTCAGCAGCGATAAGCCAGAGCCGGAAGCTGCTGGTGCCCCAGTCCACCGCGACATAAGCGGGATTTGCCATTAGAGAACGCCTCCATCGACGATAAGGGACTGCGCGGTCATGCCGGCTGCGCAGTCGGATGCAAGAAACAGAGCCGGACCGACAATCGCGTCGGCCTTCAATACGATCTTCAGGCATTGCCCCTGCACGGAGCGGGCAATGCTTTCCTCCGTCAGCCATAGCTTCATCTGCCGCTCGGTCACAACCATGCCCGGCAGGATGCAGTTGGCGCGGATATTCTCAGGGCCAAGCCTTCCAGCCATGCTCTTCGTCAGGCCGACGACTGCCGCCTTGGCGGCGGCATAGGCGGGAAAGACGCCCATGTTCAGTTTGAAAGCAATCGACGACATATTGATGATCGCTCCACCACCGGCTGCCCGCATCGAAGGCGCAACCGCCTGCGAGGTAAAGAAGACATGGCGCAGATTGACCGCCTGATTATTGTCCCAATAGTCCTCGGTCACATCGTCGAATTCGTGCCGGTCATCCCAGGCGGCATTGTTGACGAGCACCCGGATCGGTCCGGACTTTTCGACAACCTCGCTCACCGCGCGCCTGATGGCATCGATATCGCGCAGGTCCGTGTGGTAGAAGCTGACGGGATGCGCAGTCTCTCCCGAAAGTCGTTCCGCCAGTTCCCGGCTTTCTGCCTCGGCGATATCCAGGAAGGAAACCTTTGCACCCTGCCTTGCGAAACCTTCGACGAGGGCAGCGCCGATGCCGGAACCTCCGCCGCTCACCAATACCGTGCGATCCCTGAATTCGGGGAATTGTGCAGACATAGCGCTCACCGTCTCTCCTCCGGGCATGCTATTTATTCCACTATCTGGAACTTAATTTGACTATATGGAATTATCCGACTAGGCTGCCTTTCCTGTCAAGGGTAGGAAAGGCAATGAGCTCTAGCGGCGACAGCATGGCGCAGGCAGATGACAAAGGCGCGTCGCGTGACACTGGCACGCTCGGCAAGCTCATGGTGCTACTCGATCTCGTCACCCATGCCGATGTCCCCTTGCGTTTCACCGATATCCTCGCACTTGCCAATCAGCCGCGCGGCACGCTGCACCGACAACTCGGCCATCTCGTGGAGGAAGGACTCCTTGAACTTGACGTCGAAGGCCGTTATGCGCCTGGGCTCCGGCTGCTCGATTTCGCCTCACGAAGCTGGGCGCGCAACGAATTCCGCTTGATTGCCGCGCCGCATCTGGCCGCCCTTCATCGGGAGACGGGAGAGACCGTCCATCTCGGCGTGTTGCGCGGCTCCTCCATCATCTATCTCGACAAGGTCGAAGGACACCAGCCGGTGCGCATGTATTCACAGATCGGCAATGCCTCGCCCTGTTATTGCACCGGTGTCGGCAAGGCGGCCCTTTCGGTGCTCGCACGAGATAAAATCGAGGAACTGCTGCCCGGTCTGCATTTCAACCGCTTCACCTCAGCGACGCATGTGAACGCTGAAAGCCTGCTGGCGGAAATCGGCGAAATCGCTGCGGCCGGTCATGCTTTCGATCGCGAGGAGCACGAAGCGGGCATCCGCTGTGTGGCTGCCCCCATCTGGTCGGACGATCGCTCCTTCATCGGCGGGGTCTCTGTCACCGGTCCCACTTACCGGCTGTCGATGGAACTTCTCCAGGAATGGGCCGTTCCGGTTCAGGTGACAGCACGGAAAATCATGGACGAAATGCGCATCCGCCTCGGGCCGAGGCGTTGAAACCGATTTGACCGTGGTCATTGCTGGACGTCGTATACATAGCATGCTTATGATGAGTGCATTATTGAGATTTGACGGCGAATCACGCCAACTGGGGTCGTCCGCGAAATCATCACCAATTCACCGGCCGAACGCGCTGCACGCCGAGGCTGAATCCTATTGATCTGACGGGGGTTGTGTAACCCACCCTGCACCTGAGCGTTTTTCTACACAGGCTGCCAGCGGTTTACCCAAAGCTCGGTTCGAAGGCGAAAAATCTGATGGCAAGCTTACCGCAAACTTCGGTGGAAGACGCCTATGTCCAGGAGGTCGCCAGTCTAAAGACCCAGTTCGACATCTTCCGCTTCATGAAGCGGGTGACGGAGGCCTATCGCAGCCGGGCCTTCATGGTTCTGAACCTGCCGCCGATTACCTCCTTCGACCTGCAGGGCAATACGATCATCACGAGCTGGCCGGCGGAATTGCTGTCCATCTACGATCAGGAAGGATTGATGGTGAACAGCCCGGTCCTGCGGCGGCTGCGCACGTCGACCTTGCCTTTCTTCTACGATACGTCGCGCACCAACTGGCCGCGCGACGACGGCAAGACAGGTGTTGTTGCAACCCTTTTTGAACGCTTCAAGATGATGCGCTGCGCCTATTTTCCGACGCATGAACCGTCGGGCGCGCGCGGTGCAGTCTCCTTCGCCGGTGATCGCGAGCCTTTCACCCCGGTAGAGATGCGCGAGCTCAGCTATATCGCGATCCATGTCTTCGATCGTCTGGCCGAGATCCGCAATCTCGATACGCGCATAACCGATACGCTGACCGACCGCGAGATCGATTGCCTCAACTGGACTGCCGCCGGCAAGACCAGTGCCGAGATTGCCGAAATCCTCGATCTCTCGGAGCATACGGTCAATCACTACCTGAACCGCGCCACCAAGAAGCTGGATACGGTCAACCGCACGCAGGCCGTCGCCAAGGCGTTACGCATCGGCCTCATCAAGTAGGCTCCGATTAAGTAGGCCCCTGATTAACTAGGCAATGCCGGCCTAAAATATCGTCAGTCGCTGCCGCCGTGCTCAATATGTGAGCGCCATTCCCTTTGCTGGTGGCCCTGGACTGAACAATTATCATCCTTTTCCCCGGATTCCGCAGTTGGCATGCTTCGTGCATCATTATCAGCAGAGGTCCAGAGGGGACTTTGAAAACAGCGCCAGCTCAACGGCGCGACCGACACGCCGCCGTCTGATATCGCTGCCGCTTTCTCCCGGCGTTCCGATATCGGCGGCGGTTGTTGCGTTTGGGCAACCACCTTTTGCCCTGTTCCGAAACCGGACGATATCGTTCATTTTTTTCTGGCCTTTTTTTCCGCTTGCTCTAATTCGCCCCGAATTGCGCCGGTTCTCGGGGAGTCCGTTGCGGTCATCAGGGCGAGAGCCCAGCGGACTTGATGACCGCAACGGAGAGAGAACGCGCTGCCTTTCCTTTAATGCGAGATGTGCCTGCCGCCCGATTTTGTTTGGCGAAGCTGCTGGCCTCCACTATTTACTGAAGACGAAAAAGCAGTGAGGGCGGAATGACCGAGGTCACCAAGGAACAGGTTCTGGAAACGCTGAAGACCGTGCGCGGGCCGGATCTGGAGCACAACATCGTCGAACTCGGCATGGTTTCCGATGTCTTCATCTCCGATGGCAAGGTCTATTTCTCGATCACCGTGCCGGCGGAACGCGCCAAGGAACTGGAGCCGCTGCGGCTTGCTGCCGAGCGTGTGATCAAGGAAATGCCGGGTGTAAAAGGTGCGCTCGTGGCGCTGACGGCAGACAAGAAGGCCGCCGCAAATGCACCCGCAGCGCGCCCCGTCCCGCAGGCTGACCATAGCCATCACGGCCACTCCCATGCCCCGCAGCAGCCGCCGCGTACCGCCAAGATCGGCGTTCCCGGCATCGGCGCCATCATCGCCGTCGCATCGGGCAAGGGCGGCGTCGGCAAGTCGACAACGGCGGTCAATCTGGCCCTCGGCCTGCAGGCAAATGGTCTTCGCGTCGGCATTCTCGATGCCGATATCTACGGCCCCTCGATGCCGCGCCTCCTGAAGATTTCCGGCCGACCGACCCAGATCGATGGCCGTATCATCAATCCCATGGAGAATTACGGCCTCAAGGTCATGTCCATGGGCTTCCTTGTCGATGAGGAAACCGCGATGATCTGGCGCGGACCGATGGTTCAGTCCGCCCTCCTGCAGATGCTGCGCGAAGTCGCCTGGGGTGAACTCGACGTTCTCGTCGTCGACATGCCGCCCGGCACCGGTGACGCTCAGCTCACCATGGCCCAGCAAGTGCCGCTCGCCGGCGCCGTGATCGTCTCCACACCGCAGGATCTGGCGCTGATCGATGCCCGTAAGGGCCTCAACATGTTCCGCAAGGTCGAAGTGCCGGTTCTCGGCATCGTCGAGAACATGAGCTATTTCGTCGCGCCCGATACCGGCACGCGTTACGACATCTTCGGCCACGGCGGCGCCCGCAGGGAGGCCGAGCGCATCGGCGTACCCTTCCTCGGCGAAGTGCCGCTGACCATGAATATCCGCGAGACCTCGGATGCCGGAACGCCGCTTGTCGCCTCCGATCCGAATGGCATTGTTGCCGGCATCTACCGTGCCATCGCTGCCAAGGTCTGGGAACAGATCGGTGAAAAGCCGCAGCGCGAAGCGCCTGCGATCGTCTTCGAATAGTGCGAATCACTTGGCCACTCACCTCGAATTGTGGGGGAAATGAGATGAAAGGGCGCAGTTCACGTAAGATGTCTTGATTATTTTCCGGCTTTGCTTCATATGCGCGCCGGCGCCATGATGGCGCGTCTGCAAATGCTCTGTGATGGCCGCCTGTCGATGAAGGTTCCGGCCTCTCTGCATATTCGGAGTTGACTTGTCGATCGAAGGATTGGTGACTGCGATGCGGTGGAGCAACCCGGCCGGAAAGGCCGGACATGACCGGAGTTGTATGAACTTTCTTTATCCGCTTCCGTTACGATCGATGGCGAGTGCGCCCTGGCGTCACCGCGCTCGCGTGGGCATGGAAGGGCTTTCGATGAAAAGGGCTAAGACGGCTGGGCGCTGCCGGCGCCGGAGATGCGGGCTGTGATCACCGCATACTGTTCCAACTGCAAGTCGGTCGAGATCCGTGATCTTGCCAATCCTCCGGAGTTTCCGGCGGATGTGGTATGGATCGACATGGTCGAACCGACTCGCGAGGAGGAACTGCATGTCGAAACGATCCTTGGCATCGAAGTGCCGACCCGCGACGATCTCAGGGCGATTGAGCCGTCAGCCCGCCTCTATGTCGAAAATAATGCCGTATACATGACCGCTTCGCTGATATGGAAAGCGGAAACGGAAGCGCCGACCCTGACGGATGTCGCCTTCATCCTTGCCGGCGACAAGCTGGTGACCATACGCTACGCGCATCCGAAGTCCTTCGCACTCTTCATCGCCGCCCTGCATCGCGTACCGGAGCAGTGGCGCAGCGGCGCCGCCCTTCTTGCCAAGCTCCTGGAAACCATCGTCGATCGCACCGCCGAAGTTCTGGAAATGTCGGTGTCTCGCCTGGACATCCTCTCGGTGCATGTGTTCGGTGACCGCGCCAAGAAGGTACGCAAGCCCTCGAACTATCTGGAAGAGAAGCTGAAGGACATTGCTGGCCATCACCGCATGATCAGCAAGCTGCGTGATAGTCTCGGTTCGCTCTCGCGCCTTCTCACCTTCTTCTATACGATCCCTGTCGTGCAGCACGATCAGGAAACCAAGGAACTCTGCCGGACGATTTCGCGCGACATCCAGTCCCTTTCGGAACATGCCTCCTTCGTCGCCGGCAACATCACCTTCCTGCTCGACGCCTCGCTCGGCCTCATCAACATCGAGCAGAATGCCATCATCAAGATTTTTTCGATTGCTTCGGTCGTGTTCTTGCCGCCGACGCTGGTCGCCTCCATCTATGGCATGAATTTCGAGTTCATGCCGGAGTTGCACCTTGCCGCGGGTTATCCTTACTCGCTGGGCCTCATGGTGATCTCCGCCGTCATTCCCTTCTTCTTTTTCCGCTGGAAAGGCTGGCTCTGAGGAGCCTGTAATTACTTCATGTCTGAAGAAAGCCATTCTCAAGAACGTAACCTTACGCCGCGCAAGCTCTTTTATCTTGCGCTAGGCTCTGTAGGTGTCGTTTACGGGGATATCGGCACGAGCCCGCTTTATGCCTTCCGCGAAGCGCTGAAGCCGGTCGCCCATGATGGTCTCACCCGTTTCGAGGTCATCAGCCTCATTTCCCTGATGATCTGGGCTCTGACGATCATCGTCACCATCAAATACGTGCTCTTCCTGCTACGCGCCGACAACGACGGCGAAGGCGGCACGCTGTCGCTGCTCGCCCTCCTGATGAAGACCGCCAATGGCCACACAGCGCTTTTGATGCTGCTCGGCCTGATGGGCGCGGCACTCTTCCTCGGCGATGCCATGATCACCCCGGCGCTCTCGGTTCTGTCAGCGGTCGAAGGTATCAAGCTCGTGACGCCGCAGCTGTCGGAATATATCGTGCCCATATCGGTAGCAATTCTGGCACTGCTCTTCGTCGTGCAGTCGCATGGCACAGGGGCGGTCGCGCGATTCTTCGGCCCGATCACGGCGCTTTGGTTCCTCGTCATGGCCGCCGCCGGCATCGCCCATATTTCCGATGACTACGGCATCCTTGCCGCCTTCAACCCCTATTATGCCATCAGCTTCCTGCTGCATGAGGGGTTCTACGGCATCGTCGTTCTCGGCGCCGTCTTCCTGACGGTGACGGGTGCTGAAGCCCTCTATGCAGACCTCGGCCACTTCGGCCGTCGCCCGATCCAGTGGGCATGGTTCGCGCTGGTCTTCCCGTCGCTGACGCTGAACTATCTGGGGCAGGGCGCGCTCGTTCTCGGCAATCCGATGACGATGTCCGATCCCTTCTATCTCATGTATCCGAAGTGGGCGCTGCTGCCAGTCGTCATCCTCGCGACCTGCGCGACGATCATCGCCAGCCAGGCCGTCATCACCGGCGCCTTCTCGCTCGTACGTCAGGGAATCAACCTCGGCTTCCTGCCGCGCATGGAAATTCTCTTCACGTCAGAGACCAATACCGGGCAGATCTTTGTGCCTTCGGTCAACGCGGTGCTGTTCTTCGGCGTCATCTTCCTCGTGCTCGGCTTCAAGACCTCGGATTCGCTGGCGACCGCCTACGGCATCTCGGTCACCGGCGCGATGGTCGTCACCTCGATCATGGCCTTCGAATTCGTCCGCGTCCGTTGGAACTGGTCGCTTCCGGTTGCCATCATCGCGCTCTTGCCGCTGGTCCTTCTCGAACTGATCTTCTTGGGCGCCAACCTCCTGAAGATCCATGACGGCGGCTACATCCCGATCATGATTGCGACGGCCTTCACCGTCATCATGTGGACCTGGCGTCGCGGCACGGCGATCCTGACGGAAAAGACCCGTCATACCGACATTCCGCTCGCCTCCTTCGTCAGCTCCATCGAGCGCAAGAGCGAGCACTCGCCGGCCCATGTTCCGGGCACCGCGATCTTCCTGACCAGCGATCCGGATTCCGCACCCGCCGCACTGCTGCACAATCTTAAGCACAACCACGTGCTCCATGACCGCAACGTCATTCTGACGATCCGCACGGTCAACAAGCCGCGCGTCTCGCCGCAGGAACGCTACAAGGTCGAGCAGATCTCGGAACGCTTCTCGCGCGTGGAACTGCTCTTCGGCTTCATGGAATCGCAGAACGTCTCTCAGGCGCTGGCGGCGCTGCGCAAGACCGGCCTGAAGTTCGACATCATGACGACGTCCTTCTATCTCGGCCGCCGCAAGCTGGTGCCCGATGCCAAGTCCGGCATGCCCTACTGGCAGGACCGCCTCTACATCGCGCTCGCCAATGCGGCCGCCAACCCCTCCGATTACTTCCGCCTTCCGGCCAACCGCGTGGTGGAACTGGGTTCGCACGTCATCATTTGACGGGAAGCGAAGAGAGGACGCCATCTCGCGCTCTCCCATTTCTGTGACCGGCACGGGAATGGGCGGGGCGAGATGATCCATCTCACGAAAATGTCAGCCGCATTAGAATATGCAGAAATCCTCATGGGCATATTCCGGGACAGGTCGTTAACCAGCTATCAAGGTTAATGCGAGATTTTCTTGGGACTGTTCCCGCGTCCCATGCCCGGAGTCCGCGTTGCGTCGAAATGGCCGCTTCCGCAGCAAGCTGCGTCTATTGCCCCAGAATTGGGTCTCTCCCGCGATCTTCGGCGTGGCCGGATGGCTGATCTTCCCGAGCGTCGCCTCTCATGCCGATCTTGCCACCATGCTCGCCGGTCTCGACAATGATGGCGAAAGCTGGCGCATGGTTCTGACCAATTCGCCCGCAGGCTCCATCCACCAGGCAGAACTCGCCTTTGCCGATCCCGCTGCCACCGGCTCGATCGTATCAGGTGCAGGCATGGTGCTGCCCGATGGCCGCAAGGTTGCCTTCGTCTCTGGTGAGAAGGGTAATGAAGGCAGCCCGGACGAGGATCGCGTCAATCGCAATGCCAAGAAGGGCCGTGTCGTCGCCGTCGAAAAGGTGCAGCCGCCGAAGGATTTCTCCGCCGGCTCCATCCTTGAGCGCACCAAACTCCTCTTCCGCCCGGTCTTCGATCTCAAGGACAAGTCTGCCTTCGTGAAGCCGGCGATCAAGGGCAAGGAGATCGAGATTGCCACGGCCTTCTACAAGACGCAGCCGGTGCCGCAGCCGAACACTGCTGTACCGGCAATGCTGGCAAGCCTCGTGACCAGCAATAAGGCGGATGTGCTGGCGACGGCCTATGCACCTGCCGCACCGGATTATTCCCGCCAGTCGCCTTTCGATTCCATCCTGACCGACAAGGATGACGGCCGTTTCGTGCCGCAGATCGGCCCGAAGGACCATGCCTGGGCTGCCAGCATCCTGCCGCCCAGCGTCTTTTCCGCCCGCGAGCAGCAATGCCTGGCTTCAGGCATCTATTTCGAGGCGCGTGGCGAATCGGTGAAGGGGCAGGCAGCCGTCGCGCAGGTCGTCCTCAACCGCGTCCGCAACCCCGCCTATCCCAAGACTATTTGCGGCGTCGTCTACCAGAACGAAGACTGGCGCAATCGCTGCCAGTTTTCCTTCGCCTGCGACAACATCAAGGACCGTGTGAATTCGCAGTATCACTGGCGCGTCGCTCGCGATGTTGCCATGGCCGTGACCGCCGGCAAGATCTGGCTGCCGCAAGTGGGGTCGGCCACGCATTACCATGCCGTCTACGTCCGGCCGAATTGGGCCGGGACCATGGAAAAGGTCGGCCGTATCGGCATGCATGTCTTCTACCGCACCTATGGCGGCGGCTGGAGCTAAAGCATGTCGCGCAAAACTGTACAGCGGTTTTGCGATAACGACATGCGTGAAGCAAAAGCCTAAAGCGTGACCAGCGAATCCAAGGGATCGCGACACGCTTTCGGCAAAAGGGCGGCCGATTGCCGTTTTTTCGCCGCCCGGCGCCGTTCGACGACGGATTCTTTCGGTGAAATCGGGTGCGAGTGGCCAAATTCCGCTTAAATCTTTGATTTTTTGCGGTTATTTTATGGCTGGACACAAGCTCTCTACGCCTTGACTATGCTAATCCCTAAAACTATGTTGCGCGCGACTTCAGAACGGGCCGGAAGGTTCTTTAACCTTTGCGTCCGTGGTTCGGAAAACCGGGGTAGCGGGATTGCGGGCGACGGGAGCGGAGGAGAGCACGATGGCGGATGACCGCGAAGAAAGTCTTGAGCAGCGCCGTCGGCAGCTGGAAGCGGAACTAGCCTCCAGACATGTCGATGACAGGAAGGAAGAGGCGCGGGAGGCCAGTGCCGAGCAGAGCCGTAAAGGTTATGCCCAGGCGATGAAGCTCTCGAGCGAATTCATTTCCGCCATCGTTGTCGGTGCTGTGCTCGGCTGGCTCTTCGACCATTTTGTTGGCACGACGCCTTGGGGGTTGATTGTTCTTCTGCTTCTTGGATTCTGTGCCGGCGTTTTGAATGTTTTGCGCGCTGCGGGGAAGGTCGCCCAACCCCTGGATCGCCAAAACACTGATAAATAGGGCCGTCTGGTCCAGTGCAATTTCCGCCTCTTAGGCGGGCCAAAGAGAGAGAGCAACCGGTGTCAAACGATCCGACTCATCAGTTCCAGATCTTCAAGATTGTGCCGATCGAGATCGGCGGGATTGATTTCTCGTTCACCAACGCATCTCTCTTCATGGTGGCTTCGGCTGCCGTTGCCGCTGGCTTCCTTTATTTCTCGACCACGAATCGCGCCATTATTCCGGGCCGTTCGCAGTCGCTTGCCGAAATGTCCTACGAGTTCATCGCTGGCATGCTGAAGGAAGGGGCAGGCACCAAGGGAATGCAGTTCTTCCCGCTGGTCTTCTCGCTCTTCATGTTCGTGCTGACGGCAAACCTGCTCGGCATGTTCCCGTATTTCTTCACGATTACCAGCCAGATCATCGTCACCTTCGCGCTGGCGATCCTCGTCATCGGCACGGTTCTGGTCTACGGCTTCTATAAGCACGGCTTCCACTTCTTTAATGTCTTCGTGCCCTCGGGCGTGCCGGGCATTCTGTTGCCGCTGGTTGTCTCGATCGAGATCATTTCCTTCCTGTCCCGTCCGATTTCATTGTCGGTTCGTCTTTTCGCAAACATGCTCGCTGGTCACATCACGCTGAAGGTGTTCGCAGGCTTCGTCGCCTCGCTTGGAGCCCTTGGTGCAGTCGGTGTCGGCGGAGCCGTTCTTCCTCTCATCATGACCGTCGCCCTGACCGGTCTCGAGTTCCTCGTCGCCTTCCTCCAGGCTTACGTCTTTGCGGTGCTGACTTGCATGTACCTCAATGACGCGATCCATCCGGGCGGGCACTAAGGATAACGACATCGACGTCAAAGGGCGTCAGTCATTCGCCGCAACAACCATTTCAAAGGAGTTCAACATGGAAGCGGAAGCAGCAAAGTTCATCGGTGCAGGTCTGGCTTGCTTTGGTATGGCCGGTACGGCTCTCGGCCTCGGCAATATCTTCGGCAGCTACCTCTCCGGCGCTCTGCGCAATCCGTCTGCTGCTGACAGCCAGTTCGGCCGTCTGGTATTCGGCTTCGCCGTTACGGAAGCTCTGGGCATCTTCTCGCTGCTCGTCGCTCTTCTCCTCCTCTTCGCCGTTTAATATCGGTGGATTGATGGATCACGGCCTGCGAACAGCGAGCCGTGATCCTTTGCATTTGCAGTACACCTGGAGGTGAGCATGTATTTTGTGACCCCGGCCTACGCTGAAGAGGTTCCGGCGGGAGCCGCGACGGATGCGCATGCCGCTCCGGCTGCCGGCGAGGTCCATACCGAGACCGGCGTCCCCGAAGGCGAGCACGCGCGTGGGCCTTTCCCGCCTTTCGATTCGTCGACCTACGCATCCCAGCTTCTCTGGCTGGTGATTACGTTCGTCATTTTCTACCTGCTCATGCAAAAGGTCATCGCACCGCGCATCGGCGCGATCCTCGAGCAGCGTCACAACCGCATCTCGCAGGATGTCGAAGAGGCCGGCCGCCTGAAGGCTGAGGCCGATGCCGCGGTCACAACCTATGAAGGCGAACTCGCCGCTGCCCGTGCCAAGGCAAACTCGATCGGCACTGCCGCTCGCGATGCTGCCAAGGTAAAGGCCGAGGGTGATCGCCGCGTGGTCGAGGCTAGCCTCAACGAAAAGCTGAAGGCTGCCGAGGCCCGTATCGCCGATGTGAAGGCAAAGGCTTTTGCCGATGTCGGTGCCATCGCCGAGGAAACCGCAGCAGCTGTTGTCGAACAGCTCATCGGCGGCTCTACTGCCCAGTCTGATGTCGCCGCTGCCGTTGCAGCCGCCAAAAAGGAGGCTTGATCGATGGAATTTGCTTTTGATGCAACTTTCTTCGCCTTCGTTGGCCTCGTTCTCTTCTTGGCACTGATCGTCTACCTGAAGGTTCCGGGCATGATGGCGAAGTCGCTTGACGACCGTGCCGACCAGATCCGCAACGAGCTGGCGGAAGCCAAGCGTCTGCGCGAAGAAGCCCAGCACCTGCTCGCTGAATATCAGCGCAAGCGCAAGGAAGCTGAAGCCGAAGCCGCTCACATCGTTGCCGCTGCCGAGCGCGAAGCTGAAATGCTGACCGCCGAGGCGAAGAAGAAGACGGAGGAATTCGTCGCCAACCGCACGGCTCTGTCCGAACAGAAGATCAAGCAGGCCGAAGCCGACGCAATGAAGGCTGTTCGCTCTGCTGCAGTCGATCTCGCCATCGCAGCCGCTGAATCCGTCATTGGCAAGCAGGCCGATGGCAAGGTTCAGTCCGAACTCTTCGGCCAGGCCGTCGGCGAAGTGAAGACCCGTTTGAACTGAGCTGCGGCTCTATGGGATTAGAAAAGCCCCGCCAAGGCGGGGCTTTTCTGTTTTTGGCGGATGCTGTTGTGCTTGGTGTGATGTCTGAACCTGTGATGGGCAGAGCTGAAAAACAACGGATCACCCTTTTCGGAAGCTCCTCCCGAAACGCTCGGTGTGGCTACGGCAAATGGAATGTCTCTGACACTTTCCCATCCCCGTGGTTTGCAGGGAAACGGAGCCGATCTCGCGCTGGAGCTTACTCCTCCAGCATCTCCCCATTCATTTCTCCCACGACGCCGTCCTTGCGGAGTGGCCGGAAGCTCATCCGATGCAGTGAGCAAGGCCCGTGCTTCTCGATGCCGGAGCGATGCTGCGCCGTGCCATATCCGACATGGGCGGCAAAACCATATTCGGGAAACACCAGATGCGCGCGCGCCATCATTCGGTCGCGCGTCACCTTCGCCACGATGGAGGCGGCAGCGATCGAAACGGATCGCGCGTCACCCTTCACCACCGCCTGACCGGGACAATCGAGCCCAGTCGGCACGTCCAGCCCGTCCGTCAGCACATAGCTTGCCGGGATGGAAAGGCCGCAGATCGCGCGGCGCATGGCGTCGAGGCTTGCTTTGCGGATATCGGTTTCGTCGATGCGTGTGGAACTGGACGAGGCGATGGAGACTGTTGCGGTCGCAAGAATTTGGACGAACAGCTCCTCGCGTTTCTGAGCCGAAAGCTGCTTGGAATCGTTGAGGCCCTCGGGAATACGCTTGGGATCGAGGATCACAGCTGCAGCCACAACAGGTCCGGCAAGCGGCCCGCGTCCAGCCTCGTCGGCGCCGGCGACAGGCCAATGGCCAGCCTTGCGGGCTTTAAGCTCCAGCCGGAAATCCGGCACGAGGGGGACCTCTTCAAAAAGCAGAGGAGAATCGGGTGACGTGCGACGTTTCATGCGGTTGAAACTCGCACGCCAACCCGATTTCCTGCAAGCCCCCGGATCAGGGCGGCGACGGCCGGGGGCAGTCCGGCGGATGGTGCGGTCAGGGCCATCCGCAGGAATTGCGCAAGGCAGAAGACGCAGGGCAGGTCTTCTTCACGCCTCACGCAAGCTCGTTAACAAAAGCAATTCCAGCAAAAGTGCGCAGCGGTTTCGCGTCCGGAATTGCGTAAAGCAAACAATCACAGCAGCGAAAGTTGCACGCCGCTGCCATTTGGCGGCACGAAGAGATCGTCGCGCAGGGCAAGGCTTCGCCGGGTCAGCCCCAACCGCTTTGCCGCCATCTCGAAGCGGCGGGCGATCTGCCAGGCGTAAGGCCCGGCGCCCTTCATCCGCTTGCCGAACTCGGCATCATAATCCTTGCCGCCGCGCATTGAGCGCACCAGCGACATGACGTGGCGATAACGGTCAGGATAGTTCTGCAGCAGCCAGTCGCGGAACAGCGGGCTCACCTCCAGCGGTAGCCGCAGCAGCACATAACTTGCCTCTTCCGCGCCTGCGGCCTTCGCGGCATCCAGAATACGCTCCAGCTCGTGATCGTTGAGCGCTGGGATGATCGGCGCCGCCATCACTGACGTGCGCACACCGGCCTCGGAAAGCCCGCGGACCGCCTCCAGCCTGCGCGTCGGCGTCGAAGCGCGTGGTTCCATCAGGCGCGCGAGCTTGCGGTCAAGCGTCGTGACCGAAATGCCGACGCGGACGAGGTTCTTCGCCGCCATCTCCGTGAGGATATCGAGATCGCGCAGGATCATCGCCGACTTGGTGACAACAGCAACGGGGTGGTTCGCCTTGTTCAGCACTTCGAGAATCTGCCGCATGATGCGCCACTCCTTTTCGATCGGCTGATAAGGATCGGTATTGGTGCCGATCGCGATGACGCGGACCTTGTAGCCAGGTTTGGCGAGCTCGCGCTCCAGAAGCTTCGGCGCGTCCGGCTTGGCAAAGAGCTTACTTTCGAAATCCAGTCCTGCAGAGAGGCCCATATAGGCATGCGTCGGTCGGGCGAAACAGTAGATGCAGCCATGCTCGCAGCCGCGATAGGGGTTGATTGACCGGTCGAAGGAAAGATCGGGAGATTCGTTGCGGGTGATCGCCGTGCGTGGCTTCTCGATCTGCACATCCGTCTTGAAGGGCGGCAGTTCCTCGAGCGTCTGCCAGCCATCATCGAAGGTCTCGCGCTGCGTGGGCTCGAAGCGGCCGCTAGGGTTCAGCCCCGCGCCGCGGCCACGCCGCCGGTCAACCTCGATACGCAGCCCCGAGGCCGCGATCATCGCGTCGGCAATATCTGCCGTATTGGCAGGTGCAAATGCGGCCTGCCCTGCAAGGGACTGTGGTCTCATTGGATTCTCCAGCGGCGAAACGCTCGATCCCCGCTCGTTTTGATGATTATATTCCTATCCGCAAAAGGAGAACAATGCAAGAACAAAATGGGGAAAGTGGTGCTGGCAAAATTTTGTGCGGCGCTCTATAAACAGGCAATGTTGACTGTCGTTCTTGAATGCCAGGATCAGGAACCTGAGCTGGCCCAGACTCTATCGGTATTGGTGGCAGGCGCCGTGGAAGGCCTCGTCAGCGACGTGGTCGTGCTCGATCACGGCTCGCGCGACGGCACCTCGCGGGTGGCGGATGCTGCCGGCTGCCGTTTCCATTCGCAGTGGGATATCAAGGACATCATCCGTTCCGCTCGCGGCGAATGGCTGCTCTTCGTCGAACCCGGCGCAAGACCGCAGGCAGGCTGGATCGACGAAGTCTCGGAATATGTGGCCTTGAACAAGGTTCCTGCGCGCTTCACCGCCTCACGCGGCTATCGCCGCCCCTTTTTCCAGCGCGTCGGCCGTGCCAGGCCGCCGCTGGAACTCGGCCTGCTCATGCCGAAGAAACTTGCCATTTCAGCTGCAAAGAGCGGCATGCGTCTTGCCGAATTCGTCAAGGCACAGAAGCCACGCCAACTCTCCAGCGAATTGATTCCCTCCTGGGTCGCCCGCGCCGCGCGGTAGCTGCACTCCTCGATATTGCGAAAAGATGGCGCCCAATAGGATTTCGCGCTATAATCTGGGTATGGCGCCGCCGAAGCGCCTCGCTTCGCAACGGATGGCCATGGAATGCCGGTGAACGGCAGAGCTGGTCAGCGAAAATCTCCTCTTCTGCCGGGTTCTCGGCGAAAGGAGGTGCGTCATGCTACGCAATATGGTCCACGGCCTGCTGGCCGTCATATTGACGACATTGGTGATCGCGCATCCGCATCCGGCAGCATCGCAGATGATGCGCAGTTGCGCAGGCCGATCCGAGATCGTCAATTTCCTGGACAGCAACTTTGGTGAAAAGCTCACTGCGGTCGGACTGATTAACCAGAACGCCATTCTCGAGGTCTATGCCGCCGAAAGCGGCACCTGGACTCTCGTGGTCACGGACGTTCACGGCATAAGCTGCGTGCTGCTATCAGGTGATAGCTGGGAAACGATGCCCACTCTGCCGGGCCTCGCGACATAGCGATGCCGCTATTGGAACCAGTCTATTTCGTCGCGCCGCGCTTGAGATGTTCGTCCAGCCGCGGCATGATCTCCACGAAATTGCAGGGCATCTGCCGGTAGTCGAGCTGTCCCTTCAAGATGCCGTCCCAAGCGTCCTTGCAGGCGCCGGGCGAGCCCGGCAGCACGAAGATGAAGGTGGCGTTGGCAACACCTGCCGTAGCGCGCGACTGGATCGTCGAGGTGCCGATCTTGTCGTAGGAAATACGATGGAACACGGCCGAAAACCCGTCCATCCGCTTTTCGAAGAGCGGCTCCAGCGCGTCGGGCGTCACGTCGCGGCCGGTGAATCCGGTCCCGCCCGTGGTGATGACGACGTCGATCTCCTTGGCTTCAGTCCAGGCGCGCACGCGTGCGGTGATCCTCTCGCGGTCGTCAGGCACGATGTCGCGGTCGACCAGTTGATGTCCCGCTTCTGCAATCCGTGCCACCAGCGTATCGCCGGATTTGTCGTCTGCCAGCGTACGCGTATCCGAAACGGTCAGAACCGCAATGCCGAGGGGTATAAAAGCTCGTTTTTCGTCCAGGCCTGCCATCATGCACCTCCTGCGAAAGTCTCCGTCGACTGGAAATACCAGTCCGGGCGGGCCGCGTGAAGACGCTCAGCGGCACGCAGCGCAGCAACGGGTGTCTCGAAAATGCCGAAGCAGGTCGCACCAGAGCCGGACATGCGGGTGAAAAGCGCGCCTTCTGCCGCGAGCATGTTTGAAATCTCGGCGATTTCGGGAACCAGCTCTCGTGCCGGCATCTCAAGATCATTGCGTGTCGCCCGTATGGCTTCCATCCAGTGCGGTGTCTTCTTGAGAACCAGCGGAGGATTGTTCTTGGTGACAAGCCGCCGGAAGATCTCCGGCGTGGAAACGCCTTTCAGCGGATTGGCGAGCACCATGGCGAACGAGGGCAGGGCATCGGCCGTCTCTATCTTTTCGCCGATACCGCGTGCGATCAGCGGCGTGCTTTTCAGGCACATCGGCACGTCGGCCCCAAGCCTCAGCGCGAGCGCGGCAACCGTCTCAGTGGGAAGCGTCACTCCCCATAGGCGCATCAGCCCGCGCAGCGTCGCTGCCGCATCGGCAGAGCCGCCGCCGATTCCGGAAGCGACCGGCAGATTCTTCTCAAGATGGATGCGCACGGGCGGAGCACCGCCTGCCGCTCCCCGCAGCAGGTCACGCGCCTTCAGCACCAGATTGGTGCCGGGGTCATCGGCAAGCACATCGGCGAACTGGCCGGAAAGCGTGAAATCATCGGCATCGGCAGGCGCAAAGCCCAGCCGGTCGCCATGGCGCGCAAATGTCACCAGCATTTCGAGAAGATGGTAACCATCAGCCCTCTGGCCCGTCACATGCAGGGCCAGATTGATTTTTGCGCAGGCATCTTCAGTAACGGCGAAATCGCCTGTCACGGAAAGCGGCATGCCCATGTCAGGCATGCGGCCTCAGGATTTCTTGTCGACCGGCGGCGGCGTCACCGGCTGCGGGTCCGGCTGCTTCTTGTCGACGGTCTTGGAGTCGTCGTCCTGTGCCGGCAGGCCGTTGGCGACCTTTTCCTTTATCTTCGGGATCTGGGCTTCCTCGGGTTCGGAGGCGAGCGCCCGGTTCCATTGATAGACGGCTTCCAGCTTGCGGCCGACCCGCCAGTAGGCATCGCCGAGATGGTCGTTGATCGTCGCGTCGCCAGCCTTGATCTGCGCCGCGCGTTCCAGCTCATCGACAGCATCGTTGTAACGGTTGAGGCGGAAATAGGCCCAGCCGAGCGAGTCAATGATATAACCGTCGTCAGGACGCAACTCGACGGCCTTCTTGATCATCCCAAGGCCTTCATCGAGGTTGCGGTTCATGTCGATCCAGGAATAGCCGAGATAATTCAGAACCTGCGGCTGGTTCGGATTGAGGTCGAGCGCCTTGCGGAAGTTCGGCTCCGCCTGGTCCCACTTCTTCAGCCGCTCATAGGCGATGCCACGCTGGAAGAAGACGCTCCAGTCGGCGCGGCCCGGCAGCGGCCCGATCACCTCGACAGCCTTGTCGTAATTGTCGGCCATCGCCTGATAATCCTTGGCGTCGGAAAGCACGCTGCCATAGGCGAGGTAGCTTCTGATATCCGTCGGGTCGGAAGCGATCAGCGACTGCAGGTGCTTGCGGGCTTCGTCCACCTTGCCGCCCTGCGCGAGCGCGAGGCCCAGCTGCAGCTCGGATATGCGACGCATCGGCGAATTCGCCGGCACCTTCTGGTAAAGCGCAATCGCTCGGTCCATCTGGTTCTGCTTTTCGGCAATGCCGCCGAGCAGCACCAGCGTATCAGCACTGTTCGGATCGAGCGCATTGGCCGTCTGCAGATAGAGCGAGACAATGTCCTCAGCGCCATCGCGGTTCAGCGCGCCGCCGACCGAGAAGAGCACGCCAGCCGCGCCCTCTTCGGCGCTCTTGACCTGCTGCTCCTGCTTTTCGCCCTTTTCGATGCTGTCGCGCAGCGCGTTCAGCGGCGTGTAGTTCGGCAGCAGGTTGTCGCCGACCGAGACAGCATCGAGCGCCTTCTGCTTGTTGCCCTGCGAGGCTTCGAGGCGGGCGAGAGCCATGATGGCGCGCATGAAGGTGTCAGGTGCAGTTGCGCCGCCTTCCTTGTCCAGCACGGCATCATTGAGATGCTGGCGGGCAGATTTGACGTCGCCGTTGACGATCGCGATCGCCCCAGCATTGTAGTTCTGGAAGATGCGGACCCAATCCGGTCCCTTCATCTTCTCGACCATGGCGAGCCCTTCCTTGCCGCGGCCGGCGCCGACACGCGCCCAGGCCAGCAGAAGGTCGTTCATCATGCGGTCGAGATCGTTCGGCCCGTCATATTTCAGGATCGATTCCGCCGTCTTGAACTCGCCGCGGCGCATCGCGTCCATGCCGCGCACAATCGTGGTGATCCGCTCGACGGTCGGGTCGCCCTTCAGGTCGTTGGCATATTTTACGCCGTCCTTGATGTCGCCGTTGAGCAGCAGCGAGATCATCAGGCGCTGGCGGATTTCCGGATTGCCCGGCTCGATCTGCAAGGCTTTCTTGTAGAGCTCGATCGCCGTCGGATAGTCGTGATCCACATCGGCCGTGCGGGCAGCGAGAAACGCGCCTGAGAAGGTGGATACGCTGTCCGGATCGAAAGTCACGGTCTTGCCGGCATCATCCGCCTTGGCCGCGTCTTCGGCACTCACACCGCCGATCCCACCGAGCGAAAGCACTGCCGCCAGGGCTGCGCTCGAAAGGAGACGGGTGACAAATCTCTGCCGCATTAGAAAACCTTTCTTCAGGGACGGCCGACTCAATGGGCCGACCGCAAAATCAGTTGCAAACACTGATTCACAACAGGATGGCTTTTTTGAAGCGGCCCTGCAAGAAATTCAGCCCACGTTCAAGGACGTTTGATTAAAGCGCCGCCGCGCAAAAACGTGCGGCGGCTTTGCTGCAAAGACATGCCCCTCGCGGAAGCACGCGTCAGTTCACGCGCTCGATGCAGAAATCGATGACTTCTATCAGGGCCGATTTCCAGGGGCTGTCCGGCAGCGGCGCCAGTGCGTCCCGTGCGATCGTGCCGTAGTGGACGGCCCGCTGGATCGTGTCATTCAGCGTGCCGTATTTGGTGATCAGGCCGAGCGCCTTTTCCAGATTGGCATCGCTGCTGTTACCGCCTTCGATTGCATCGCGCCAGAAAGCGCGCTCGTCCTGCGTGCCACGGCGATAGGCCAGGATGACCGGAAGGGTGATCTTGCCTTCGCGGAAGTCGTCGCCGACATTCTTGCCGAGATCGGCAGCCTTGCCGCCGTAATCGAGCGCGTCGTCGACGAGCTGGAATGCGAGGCCGAGATTCATGCCGTAGGATTTCAGCGCGTTGCGGTTGGATTTGCTGGTCTCGGCAACGATGGGTCCAACTTCTGCCGCAGCGGCAAAGAGTGCTGCCGTCTTGGCGCGGATGACGGAGAGGTAGTCGTCCTCGGTCGTTTCCATGTTCTTGGCGACGGAAAGCTGCAGCACCTCGCCCTCGGCGATGACACAGGCGGCAGAGGAAAGCACGTCGAGCGCCTCAAGCGAGCCGACTTCGACCATCATGCGAAAGGCCTGGCCGAGCAGAAAGTCGCCGACGAGAACGCTCGCCTGGTTGCCCCAGATCGTCCGCGCGGTCGACTTGCCGCGGCGCAGGTCGCTTTCGTCCACCACGTCGTCATGCAACAGCGTTGCCGTGTGCATGAACTCGACTGAGGTGGCGAGCTTGATGTGGTTCTCGCCCCTGTAGCCAAAGAGCGAGGCCGCAGCGAGCGTCAGCATCGGCCGCAAGCGCTTGCCGCCGGAGGAGATGAGATGGTTCGCCACCTCCGGGATCATCTGGACATCGGAGCCGGCCTTGGAAAGGATAAGCTGGTTCACCCGCTCCATGTCGGCCTTGGTGAGGTCCACCAGCGGCTTGATGGAAGCCAGTTTGTTTTTGTTTTCTTCAAGCGGTATGACCACGCCCAACGACCCGGACTCCTGTTCATTCGTTGCCTTTGACAATAGAAAGGGGCGATGGAGGCGGCAAGGGGTGAATTGTCGCTGCCAGCAAATTCGGAAGGGAAAATGACGGCAAATGCATGAGCTTATCCGCGCAAACGATCCCGTTCTGCTCTCTTTTGCCGAGAGCCTCATGAAGGATGCGGGAATTGCGTGCTTCATCGCCGACCAGGGGATGAGCGTGCTGGAGGGCTCGCTCGGCATGCTGCCGCGCCGCCTGTTGGTAGACGAGGCGATGGCCGATCAAGCCCGTCGCATCCTTACCGATGCGGGTCTTGGCGGCGAATTGCGCGAGCGGAAGTGAAAGGATGACGCAGGCGGTGACTGACACCATAGACGCCTTTCATCGCGGCCTCTTCCATATCGTCCAGCCGAAGGGCAGGGGGCATCGCGCCGGCATGGATGCCATGCTGCTCGCGGCCCTTGTTGCTGATGATCGCCCCATAAGGGTGGCTGATCTCGGCGCCGGAGCGGGTGCGGCGGGTCTTGCCGTCGCCTCCCGCCTTCCGAAGGCCGAGGTCGTGCTTTTCGAGCGATCGGCGGAGATGGCTAACTACGCTCGCCGCAGCACGGCACTCCCGGAAAATGCCCACATGGCGGGCCGCGTCTCGGTCGTCGAAGTCGATGTCACGCTGACCGCCAAGGCACGCAATGACGCAGGCTTGATCGACGAAAGCTTCGATCACGTTATTATGAACCCGCCTTTCAACGATGCCGGCGACCGCAGGACGCCGGATGCGCTGAAGGCTGAAGCCCATGCCATGACAGATGGCCTTTTCGAGAGCTGGATCCGAACGGCCGGGGCCATCATGACGCCGGGCGGACAACTGTCGCTGATCGCAAGGCCGCAATCGATCGCCGAGATCATCGACGCCTGCGGCAGGCGCTTCGGCGGCATCGAGATCACCGCCATTCATCCGCGTGAAGGGGAAAACGCCGTCCGCATCCTCGTGACGGCGATCAAGGGTTCTCGCGCAAGGCTATCGCTGCGTGCCCCCCTCATCATGCACGAAGAGGGGAGCCACAAGTTCTCCCCTCTCGTCGATGATTTCAACAATGGCCGTGCGGCCTATGGCAGGCTCTGAAGCAATTCCAGGAAACCTGTGCAGCGGTTTTCCGTTCGGAATTGCGAAGAAAATCGATTCCGGAATTGCCTGAGAACAAATTCTAGCCCCCGGTCACGAAGTCCAAGAGCAGCTTGACGTTCAGGCCGGCGATCACGATAGCGACCACATAGGCGATGGCGCTGAGCCACTTCGGGGCGACCAGTTCGCCCATTTTCGCCTTGCTGGCTGTGAACATCACAAGCGGGAAGACGGCGAAGGAAAGTTGCAGGCTGAGCACCACCTGGGTCAGGATCAGCAGTTCCGCCGTGCCCTGATCGCCGTACCAGATCGTCACAAAAGCCGCGGGAACGATGGCGATGGCACGGGTGATCAGGCGCCGCACCCAGGGCTTCAGCCGGATTTTCAGGAAGCCTTCCATGACGATCTGCCCCGCAAGCGTGGCGGTGACCGTGGAATTCAAGCCGCAGCAGAGTAGCGCAATGCCGAAGAGCGTGGGCGCAATAGCAAGACCGAGCAGTGGCGACAGCAGCGAATGCGCCTCACCAAGTTCCACCACATCCGTCTTGCCGTTGGCATTGAAGGCAGCTGCGGCAAGGATCAGGATGGAGGCGTTGATCAGGAGTGCGAAGCAGAGCGCCACGGTGGAGTCGAGGGTCGCAAAGGTCAGCGCTTCCTTCTTCTCCGGCACGGTATGGCCGTAGGAGCGCGTCTGCACGATGCCGGAGTGAAGGTAGAGATTGTGCGGCATCACGGTCGCACCGAGAATGCCGAGCGCCAGATAGAGCATTTCCGGGTTGGTGACGACCTCGGTCGTAGGCAGGAAGCCCCTGATGACGGCGCCCCACTGCGGGTCGGCAAGGAAGATCTGCACCGCAAAGCAGACCGCGATGACGCCGAGCAGCGTGATGATGAAGGCCTCGATCCAGCGGAAGCCGAGCCTCTGCAGCAGAAGGATGACGAAGACGTCGAGCGCGGTGATCAGCACGCCGATTTCGAGCGGAATTCCGAAAAGCAGATTGAGACCGATCGCCGTGCCGATCACCTCGGCAATATCGGTGGCGATGATGGCGATTTCCGCAAAGGCCCAGAGCGGCACTGCGACATAACCAGGATAAGCATCGCGACAAGCCTGCGCCAGGTCGCGGCCGGAGCCGATTGCAAGACGTGCGCAGAGTGACTGCAGCACGATCGCCATCAGATTGGAAAGCAGTGCGACGGTGAGCAGCGCATAGCCGAACTTCGATCCGCCGGCGAGCGAGGTCGCCCAGTTGCCGGGGTCCATGTAGCCGACCGCCACCATGTAGCCGGGGCCGAGGAAGGCCGCTGCGCGCCGCCACGTGGAGCTGTGCCGCCCCGTGCCAATCGTACGGTAGACATCGGAGAGCGAAGCCTCCCCGCGCTCGGTCCGCCAGCCGCCCTTTGCATTCGGATTTACGATGTCCATGCCATTTTCACCTGTTTTGCCATGCCGGCACTATGCCTGATTAGAATGATAATGCAAGTCATTCGCAACAAGAAAATAGGGAGGCGATGTTTTGAAGCTTGGCCATTGCGTTTGTCGTTGCAGCGCATACATGCAATGCCCTTGTAATGTGCATATGCATGCTGGCGCCGCCGATCATGGTGAAGGAAGAGAAATGGCTGGATTTTTGAGAAAGCTGATGCCGAAGCGGTTTCGCGGGGATGGGATCGTCGTCCCCGTTGTCAGGCTGCAGGGCGCGATCATCAGCGGCGGTGGTCAGTTCCGCCCGACCCTCAATCTCGCCAATGTTGCGCCGGTGCTGGAAAAGGCCTTCTCCATGAAGGACACACCCGCCGTTGCCATCTCCATCAATTCGCCGGGCGGTTCGCCCGTCCAGTCCCGCCTTATCTTCACGCGTATCCGCGAGCTTGCGCGTGAAAAGCAGAAGAAGGTGCTGGTCTTCGTGGAAGATGTGGCGGCCTCCGGCGGCTACATGATTGCACTGGCGGGTGACGAGATCATCGCCGATCCGACGTCAATCGTCGGCTCGATCGGTGTCGTCTCCGGCGGCTTCGGTTTTCCGGAGCTCCTGAAGAAGATCGGCGTCGAGCGTCGCGTCTATACGGCAGGAGAAAACAAGGTGATCCTTGATCCCTTCCAGCCCGAGAAGGAAAAGGACATCGAATATCTGAAGAGCCTGCAGCTTGAGATCCATCAGGTCTTCATCTCGATGGTGCGCGAGCGCCGCGCCGGCAAGCTGACGGACGATGCGACAGTTTTCTCCGGCCTCTTCTGGAGCGGCACGCGCGGCCTGGAACTCGGCCTGATCGACGGGCTCGGCGACATGCGCCAGGAACTGAAGAAACGCTACGGCCAGAAAACGAAGCTGCAGCTCGTCACGGCCACCCGCGGGCTGCTGGGCCGTCGCATTCCCGGTGTCTCGCCGGTCTCGTTTGACGGTGCGGCGTCCGGTCTTGCATCGGGGCTTGTCGAAGCGGCGGAGGAAAGAGCATTGTGGAGCCGTTACGGGCTTTGACGGGAGATACGAGGGGATATGGCACAACTAATTACGTTATTGATCCTCGTCTGCGCGGGCTGGTGGCTTTATCGCCGTTTTGTTTCTGATGCGCAGAGGCTTGCTGAAAAATCTCGTCGCGCCGAGAAGGAGCGCCAGACGGGCGCTATTGGCACGCTGGTAAAGGATCCATCAACGGGCGAATATCGCCTGAAACGGGAAGACGAATAGGCCGAAGCGTGCGTGTTGAGCGTTGACGGTCGGCAATCGAGATCGCTGACCGGCTGGCCGTTTGTGAGGTTTGTCGGGACGCAGTTCAAAAGTCTTGACCCCTGCGGCCCTCCGTGGCACCTGTCGCGCTCATATTCCAAGCAATCGGTGCCGTTCCATGTCTGCTGCCATTCCTGACCACATGAACCCCAAGCGTTCGTTCCAGGCGCTGATCCTGACCCTGCATAATTACTGGGCGGACAAGGGTTGTGCGGTTCTGCAGCCCTATGACATGGAAGTGGGTGCGGGTACCTTCCACCCGGCGACCACGCTGCGCGCCCTCGGCCCCAAGCCCTGGAAGGCCGCCTATGTTCAGCCCTCCCGCCGCCCCTCCGATGGCCGCTACGGCGAAAACCCGAACCGCCTGCAGCACTACTATCAGTATCAGGTCATCCTGAAGCCGAACCCGCCGAACCTGCAGGAGTTGTACCTCGGATCGCTCGCTGCCATCGGCCTCGATCCGCTGCTGCACGATATCCGCTTCGTCGAGGATGACTGGGAAAGCCCGACACTCGGCGCCTGGGGCCTCGGCTGGGAATGCTGGTGCGACGGCATGGAAGTCTCGCAATTCACCTATTTCCAACAGATCTGCGGCATCGAATGCTCGCCCGTCGCCGGCGAATTGACCTATGGTCTGGAGCGCCTCGCCATGTATGTGCAGGGCGTCGACAATGTCTACGACCTGAACTTCAACGGCCGCGAAGGCGACGAGAAGATCAGCTATGGCGATGTCTTCCTGCAAGCCGAGCAGGAATATTCCCGCCACAACTTCGAATTCGCCAATACCGAGATGCTGCATCGTCACTTCATCGATGCCGAGAAGGAATGCCAGGCGCTGCTCGCCGCCGGCGCGCCGGGCGACAATGCCAACCAGCGCCTGCACAAATGCGTCTTCCCGGCCTATGATCAGTGCATCAAGGCCAGCCACGTCTTCAACCTGCTCGACGCCCGCGGCGTGATCTCCGTCACCGAACGCCAGAGCTATATCCTGCGCGTGCGCACACTCGCCAAAGCCTGCGGCGAAGCGTTCCTGCTGACGGATGCGGGTGGCCTAAATCTCCCGAAAGAGGCGGCGTAAAAGTAGCCCCGAAAAAATTCTCTGCTTCTTGAACCATTCTTCTTTTACGTTGCATGGACCGCTCCTACATTGTCTCGTTGCGCGGTAAAATTGAAGTATAGATTCGGGACGCCCTTTGAAGAGCAAGCCTCTTTGTTTTAGAATTTCATCTATGGGTTTTCCGAGCGGAATGCTCCGAGTGCTCTCATCGCGGATTATCCTATGCGTGTTTTCCGCATTGCTGACGTCATGCGGCAATTTTGACGCAGAGTTCCTTGTCAAATCCGTAAAGACGACGGTTGAAGTGTCTGATGACGGCAGTGCTGAGGTGTCGGAAAACTTCGCCATCGCGGTCAAGAAGTCGACCAATTACGGTGGCGTCTACGTTGATATACCGCAACGTTTCAAGGATGCGTCAGGGAACGTTCACCGGCGAGATTTCGAGCTGTTTTCCACCCGACACGACGGGCGTGAGGAACACCATTTTGTGGAACAGAATGTGCCGGGCTACTCGATCTATATCGGCAGAGAGCATTGTAAGCGCTGCCCTACTAACATTCCGGTCGGCGTCAGCTATATCAAGATCATCTACAAGCTAGGCCGTCTGGTGCGTGAAGAGGGCGATCGCCAGGTTCTTGTCCTGCCTGCTTATATGGGCCGTGTTCATGACTGGAGCGCCGAGAAGACTGTTGTTCTGACGGTTCCGCCCGGGGGAGTGCTGCGCTCTTCGAAGCTTGACCCTGCAGCTTATGAAATGACGCAAAATGCACCCGGCGAGATCGAAGTATCGATTGCTGCGGGTGAGCCCGACCGGGTGCTACCTGATATTGAGATCGAATATCCGAAAGGAACTTTTCGGCAGGCGACGATCGGGATGCAAGCGCGCTGGTGGCTCTCCGACCATTTTTTGACCTCCATAAGCATTGGCGGGCCATTGATTGCAGGCCTGTTCGTCGCATTGAGATTGCGATCCAAGTGGCAGTTGCCTGAGAACTTGGCGGACGTCGATACCAAAGTGGTACGGACTACATCTCCTGCTCTGGCCGCCTATCTTTTCTGGAATTGGAAGGAGGATGCGGCAAAGGCCGCGTTTCTGGCCTCTGTCTGCCATCTCGCGGTCAAGCGAAAATTCCGCATCTCCGGCCTCAATGAAGACGCCGAGGCTTCGGAGCTGTCTGCCAAAAAACCACGAAAGGGCAAGGTGACTGGTGTCAGGTGGTATAGCCTTCCGGCCGCCAGCCGTCTGGTCTTCGAGCAGATTGAGAAAGAAAATCCTGTCGATGATCGGCGCAGAATTATGCGCGCCTGGAACAATTTGAACGGCGAGTTGCACAAGAAGGTTGTCGAGGAATACGGGCGCTTAAGCAGTGGGATGGATCGCAGTAAATTGGTGACTGTACTTTCTGTCCTGGTTCTTAGCGTTGGGGTTGCGTATTTTGCGGGTCTATTGCTCTATTCTGTGGCCGTATGCGGTATATTGCTAATGTCGCTTTTTGTCGCGATGGGAATCCTGCGCCCGGAGCGGATCAATTGGCCCAACAATTTTAAGGACGCCTTCGGTCTATATATAGGTCTACCGGTGTTAGCGGTTATTGCGCTGTACTACATCACCACGGCCGAGCTTGTCAGCGAACAGTGGCCATATGTGCTGGCCATTCTCCTTGATATTGCCGCAGTTGTTGTTGCTCTCAAGATGAAGCGCATGCCAACACCGACACAACGTCAGCTCCGTAACAATCTGTTGGCGCTAAATCGTTATTTTCTCGGCAAGATAGATGGGCCGAAAATGTCGGTAGAAAGCTACGAGCGTTGCCTTCCATTCGCTATAGCATTTGGGGCAGAGCAACGCTGGACCGAGCGCTTCAATCAGTGGCTGGCGAGCGAGAACATGGATGCCTACGCTCCTGATTGGCTGAAAAAATCCTAGATTGGCTCCCAGCCTCCCAAGCCTTACAAAATCGGCAAAAGCATTCCCGCGCCATCATGACTTTACTGCGTCGAATCATTAACGTGCGACCATCGGAGCTGGGAGCGCATTCGCATGTACATAATACTCGCTGTTGTCGTCCTCATCGCACTCTACGTCATCTTCATCTACAACGGCCTCGTCCGTTCTCGGCAAATGGCCGAGGAGGCCTGGTCCGGCATCGATGTTCAGCTGAAACGCCGTGCGGACCTGATCCCGAATTTGATCGAGACCGTCAAAGGCTACGCCGCCCACGAAAAGAGCACGCTTGAAGAGGTCGTTGAGCTCCGCAACAAGGCGCAGGCCCTTCCATCGGGCGATGTCGCGGCCAGGGCGCAGGCGGAAGGTCTGCTCGGGCAGGCGCTCGGCCGGGTGATGGCGCTGGCCGAAGCCTATCCCGATCTTAAGGCCAACCAGAATTTCTCCGAGCTTCAGGCCTCGCTGGAAACGATGGAAAGCGAAATCCAGATGGCGCGGCGCTATTATAATGGCGCTGCCCGCGATCTGAACGTCAAGGTCGAGAGCTTCCCGTCGAACCTCGTCGCCGGCCAGTTTGGTTTTGCCAAGCGCGAATATTTCGAAATCGCCAACGAGGCCGACCGCGCCGTACCGACCGTCAAGTTCTGACCTTTGTCTTTGCACAAAAACTGCTATGAGCAGTCCGACAAGGCCGTCTGCGGCCGCTGCAATGGACAGAAGAGACAAGCGCAATGAGTAAAGCCAAGCTCACCATCATCCCGCCGGGCAAGCCGCTCACCGGTCGTGCCGTGGTTCCGGGCTCGAAGTCGATCACCAACCGCGCCCTGCTGCTGGCAGGCCTTGCCAAGGGCACGAGCCGGCTGACCGGCGCGCTGAAGAGCGACGACACGAAATATATGGCCGAGGCGCTCCGGGCCATGGGCGTGCAGATCGACGAGCCCGACGACAAGACCTTCGTCGTCACCGGCAGCGGCAAGCTCCATCAGCCGAAAGCCCCCCTCTTCCTCGGCAATGCCGGCACGGCGACCCGCTTCCTGACGGCGGCCGTTGCTTCCGTCGAAGGCACTGTCGTCGTCGATGGCGACGAGCATATGCGCAAGCGCCCGATCGGCCCGCTGGTTGCAGCCCTGAAGTCGCTCGGACTGGATGCCGAAGCCCCGACCGGCTGCCCGCCGGTGACCGTGCGCGGCAACGGTCATTTCGCCTCGGGCCGCGTCGAGATCGATGCCGGCCTGTCCAGCCAGTATGTCTCAGCCCTTCTCATGGCAGCACCGCTTGCCAATCCGGGCGCCAACGCACCCGTGACGATCGCGCTCGCGGGCACCGATATCGGCGCCCGCGGTTATGTCGATCTGACCCTTGCCGCCATGGAAGCCTTCGGCGCCAAAGTGGAGCAGCTCGATGCCGCGACCTGGCGTGTGCAGGCGACCGGCTATACCGCCGCTGATTTCGTCATCGAGCCGGATGCATCAGCTGCAACCTATCTTTGGGCGGCCGAAGTGCTGAGCGGCGGCAAGATCGATCTCGGCGTCGCCAACGAGGCGTTCACGCAGCCCGATGCCAAGGCCTATGAGACGATCGCCAAATTCCCGCATCTGCCGGCCGAAATCGACGGCTCGCAGATGCAGGATGCCATCCCGACGATCGCGGTTCTTGCCGCGTTCAACAAGACGCCGGTCCGCTTCGTCGGCATTGCCAACCTGCGCGTCAAGGAATGCGACCGCATCCGCGCATTGTCGACGGGGCTCAACAATATCCGCGAGGGCCTGGCGGTCGAGGAGGGCGATGATCTGATCGTCCATTCCGATCCTGAACTCGCCGGTCAGGCTCTGCCGGCCGACATCGATACCTTTGCCGATCACCGCATCGCCATGAGCTTTGCGCTCGCCGGCCTGAGGATCAACGGCATCACCATTCTCGACCCTGATTGCGTCGGCAAGACCTTCCCTGCCTACTGGCGCACGCTTGCGGGACTGGGGGTTGCCTACAAGGACGAAGCCTGAGCTGAGCTGGGGCAAATCGTAACCGGGGGGGGGACATGATCCGGCGGTTTTTCGGCATTTGTTTCGCATTGCTGCTGGCGCTGTCTGCACGAGCAGCAACGGCTGAGGAATTCATCGCCTCCTTCGATTCCGCCATCCAGCTGGAAAAGAGCGGGGCGATGACGGTGGCGGAAACGATCACCGTCAATGCCGAAGGCGACCGCATCCGGCGGGGCATCTTCCGCGATTTTCCGCTGACCTTCAGGGATGAGACCGGCCGACGCCGCAACGTCGATTTCAGCGTCGTCTCGGTCAAGCGCGACGGCAGGGACGAACCCTGGCATACGGAATCCATCACTGGCGGCATCCGCATCTATGCGGGCTCCGAAGACGTGACGATCTCCCCCGGCCGCCACCAATATGTCTTCACCTACAAAACGAACCGTCAGATCCGTTACTTCGACGACCATGACGAGCTCTATTGGAATGTCACCGGCAACGGCTGGATTTTTCCGATCCGCTCGGCGGTAGCGGCGGTCACCTTTCCGCAGGGCGTTGTGCCCGAAGATGTCACCTTCTTCACTGGCCCCGTCGGCGCCACCGGCAAGAATGCTCGAGCAAGCATAGACGACAGCAGACTGGTCGTCGCAACCACCGCGCCTCTCGGCGCGCAGGAGGGACTGACCTTCGCCGCGAAACTGCCGAAGGGTGCGATTGATCCGCCGAGCGCCGATCAGGAGAGCAACTGGTGGTTCAGCGATAACCGTGACTATTTCATCGGTTTCGGCGGTCTTATCCTCGTCTTCCTTTATTACACGCGCTCCTGGCTGAAGGTTGGCCGTGATCCGGCGCGCGAGATCGTCGTGCCGCGCTGGGATCCGCCTGCTGGTATTTCGCCTGCGCTTGTCAATTACATCGACAACCGAGGCTTTTCCGGCCAGGGCTGGACGGCGCTTTCGGCAACCGCGCTCGATCTTGCCGTGCGCAGCTATGTCACGCTGGAGGATCTCAAGGACGCGATTGTCATCCGTCGCACCGACAGGCCGCTCGGTAAGGAGAAGCTTCAGACCGGCGAGGCCGAGCTCCTGAAGGCGGTCGGAGGCAGCGGCGATACGCTCACCATCGACAAGGCTAACGGCGAAAAGGTCAAATCGGTCGGCCAGAGCTTCCGCTCGTCGATCGAACGGGAACACCGCGGCAAATATTACAATTCCAATGCCGGTTATATCACCGGCGGCGTAATTTTAAGCGCTGCGGCCCTGGTGGCGCTCTTCGTCTTCGGCTCGCTGGAGCCGGATACGATCGCGTTGATGATCATCCCCATCGGCATTTCCGTCTTCCTGTCTGTCTTCGTGGCAGGTTTTGCGAAGGCGCTGCATCGCGGCCGTTCGCTCGTCGGCAAGATTTTCGCGGTCATTGCCATCGCTATCGCCGTTTTTGTGGGCTTAAGCATTCTCTCGGCCATTGTGCTGGCGCTCGGCTCTTCGCTGATGGAATTCCACGAAACGCCCATGCTTTTTGCGGTGGGCGGCATCCTGCTCTTCAACATCCTCTATTTCTTCATCATGGGTGCGCCGACACCGCTCGGTGCCAAGATGACAGCTGGCGTTGATGGCCTGCGGCAATACCTGACGCTTGCCGAGAAGGACCGCATGAACATGGCCGGCGCACCGCAAATGTCGCCGCAGCATTTCGAAACTCTGTTGCCTTATGCCGTGGCGCTCGGTGTCGAAAAGCCATGGTCGCGCACGTTCGAAACTTGGCTCGCGGCTGCTGCGGCCGGAGCCGCCGCGGCTGCCTACAGTCCCGCTTGGTATTCCGGCAATTTCAACAGCGGCAGCTTTTCCGATCGCATCGGCGGCTTCTCGTCGTCGATGGCCTCGACGATCGCGTCCACTATTCCTTCACCGCCGCCCTCCAGTTCGTCCTCGGGTTTTTCCGGCGGCGGCTCGTCCGGCGGAGGTGGCGGGGGTGGCGGAGGCGGGGGCTGGTAAGCTTTCCCGCTTGACCTTTCGGGCCTTCCCGCTTAACCGCCAGACCAACAGGCTAGGCCAAAGGCCAGACCGGCAGGAAAGGGATCAGGCATGAAGGTTCTGTTGATCGGATCGGGCGGACGCGAGCACGCACTCGCCTGGAAGCTGGCGCAATCGCCGCTGATGACGGAATTCTATGCCGCCCCTGGCAATCCCGGCATCGCCGAGCATGCCACGCTCGTTGCCCTTGATATCGACGACCACGATGCGGCGGTCGCCTTCTGCCAGCAAAAGTCGATCGACTTTATTGTCGTCGGACCGGAAGCTCCATTGGTTGCCGGCATTGCCGATCGGCTGCGTGCCGCGGGATTTGCTGTCTTCGGTCCGTCTGCTGCGGCTGCCCAGCTCGAGGGTTCCAAGGGTTTCACCAAGGATATCTGCGCCCGCTACAACATCCCGACCGGCGCCTATCAGCGTTTCAACAACGCTCCGAAGGCCAAGGCCTATATACGCCAGCAGGGCGCGCCGATCGTCGTCAAGGCCGATGGTCTTGCCGCCGGCAAGGGCGTGACGGTCGCCATGACGCTTGACGAGGCGCTTGCGGCTGTGGACGATTGCTTCGAGGGTGCCTTCGGCGAGGCTGGCGCTGAAGTCGTCGTCGAAGCCTATCTCGATGGCGAGGAGGCAAGCTTCTTCTGCCTCTGCGATGGAAGGACCGCCCTTCCTCTCGCAACCGCTCAGGACCACAAGCGCGTTGGCGAGGGCGATACCGGTCCCAACACCGGCGGCATGGGCGCCTATTCGCCGGCGCCGGTGATGACGCCTGACATGATCGAACGCACGATGAAGGAGATCATCGAGCCGACCATTCACGGCATGGCCGAAAGTGGCCATCCCTTCAGCGGTGTCTTCTTTGCAGGCCTGATGATGACCGCCAAGGGGCCGGAACTCATCGAATACAATGTCCGCTTCGGTGATCCGGAATGCCAGGTGCTGATGATGCGGCTGAAGAGCGATCTGCTGCCGCTGCTGCTTGCCTGTGCCCACGGTACGCTGGATCAGGTCGAGGCCGAATGGACCGACGACCCTGCGCTGACCGTCGTCGTGGCCTCGAAAGGCTATCCCGGCTCTTATGAGAAAAACACCCCGATCCTCGCGCTGCCGGCGGCCGGCGAGGGCGAGAAGGTGTTTCATGCCGGCACATCGCTGAAGGATGGTGCTCTCGTGGCAACCGGCGGCCGCGTTCTGAACGTGACGGCGACGGGCCGCACGGTCGGCGAGGCGAAGGATCGCGCCTATGCCCTGATCGACGGGGTGAAATGGGAAAACGGCTTCTGCCGCCGCGATATCGGCTGGCGTGCGGTCGAACGCGAAAAGGCATAGGCAGCGGGCGGACAACGGGCCGTTTCGCTAAATTTTTACCCTTTCTTCTGACGGGATGGAAACAAAGCTGCGCTAATCTGGCTCCTAATATGAGACGGAGTAGTGCTGATGCGTCAGATTTTCCTCAGTGCAGTATTTCTGCTGGCGGCTGGTTCCGCCATGGCCGGTTCGATTGAAGTGGTCGGGCCGAGCAAGCCGAAGGAAGCCGGCAGCATCATTACTGAGACCTGCGGCCATTGCCCGCCGCTCCAGACGGAAGCCTCGAAGAAGGATTATTCAGTGCCGGAGCTGCGCCCCGGCGCTTTCCAGCAAGCCGAGGTCCGTGATGTCGACGGAGAAAAGAAGATCTATCGCACCGAAAACTGGATGGGTGGTTCCCCCGTCCTTTTCGTGAGCAAGGCAACGCCCGAGCAGATGCTTGCGCTGGCCCCGCCGGTGCCCACCGAAGGTATCGACAATGAGGCGACGGCAGCCGTGGTCGGCAGCGATGCGAAGCCGATAACGGCCGGCATGGGCGGAACCACACCTCTCGACGCTTCGGCGTTTGAGCTCCGTTTCTAATTCGGATCCCATACCACTCCGATCAAAGTTTCGATCGTCGCGAACGCACCCTGAAGAGAAGCAGGGTGCGTTTTGTCTATTTAAAATAAGTGTATTCTAATTTATATGATTGCATTTATAAAGAGATGCAACTTATACAAGTCTGCAAGAAGCTACCAGTCAATTCTACTAGGTGTGCCGAGTAGAAGTGCTGCATTTGTTAAAGGATAATTTAATCATTCACTTTAATTTTACTTACGGGGGACCGGAGAACGCATGAATGCGTTAGCTGGGCGCGCGATTTATCGTGCGCAGGTCGGGAGTTGACCGATCCGGGATATTGCTTTTCACCTTTCCGTGAGGTCAATCATGAAGAAGCTCAAGATTGCCCACCAGCTTTTCGCGCTGGTCGGTGTTCTGATGGCTGCATTTGCAGTCGCAACCTATTTTGAAATCCGTACATCCGAGCAGGCGATCTATGATGAGCGTTTCGATATGCTTCGCACGCAGGTCGAATCGGGCATTTCCGTCCTCAACACCTTCTACGAACGCGAGAAGGCCGGCCAGATGACGCATGAAGCTGCCCAGGCCGAAGCCTTCGACATCCTGAAGCGCGTGACCTTCCAGCCATCAGGATATCTCTTCGGCATGGACTACAACGTCGTCCAGGTCTTCCATCCGAATCCGACCAACATCGGTAAGGACATGAGCGGTCAGGTCGACAAGACGGGCACGAAATTCAGCCAGGCGCTCGTCGACCACGGCAAGGCCGGCGGCGGCCGTACCTTCTACTACTGGGGCAAGCCCGGCCAGCCGGAAGACCAGGTCTTCCTCAAGGGCGCCTATTCCAAGGCCTTCGAACCATGGAAGATCGTCGTCGGTACCGGCGTCTATCTCGATGACCTCCAGCAGAAGGTCAATGCGACGATCTGGAAGGCGCTCACCGCCTCGCTGATCGTCTTTGTCGGCGGCATCGCCGCTGCGGCCTATTTTATCCGTGGCATCTCCAGTCCTCTGAAGGACGTGCACAACG